>DASUQN010000477.1:0-3538 GCA_036280515.1 Intrasporangium sp.
ACGGGGTCGCCTTCTACCTCGTCGCCGCCGTCGCTCTCATCGCCGTGCTCGTCGACGCGATGGCGGCGACCTGGCGCGCGCCCGCTGCCTCAGGACTCCCCCTGCTGACGGCCTACCTCATCACCGCCGCCAACGGCAACGCCGCCTCGGCGATGCGCTACTTCGTGGTGCCGGTCGTCCTCTGGCTCATCATGCTGCACACGACGGCCAGAGCGACCTTCGGCCGGTGGAGCACGACGAGCGTCAGTGACGTCACGGGAGGCGAGTCCAGCTCCGACAACGCGTCCGCCATGCGCGCGCTGACCGGGGGCGCGGCCAAGCTGGGCGCCCTCGCCGTTGTCGCCGCCCTGATCGTGCCCATCCTGGTGCCGCACTTTCCGCCGCGTTACCTGACGGATGGTCTCGGTCGCTCGGCGGGATCCGAGGGTGCGGGCACGGTCGGCTTCAACGACACGATCGACCTGCGCAACAGCCTGGTGAACAGCGACGAGACGCCGATCCTCCGGTACACCTCGACCGGGCCGGCCAACATTCCGCTCCGCGTGCTCGCCACCTCGTTCTACTCCCGCGGGGAGTGGCGCGTCGCCAGGCGGAGTGACCAGGGCCCCGACCGGCCGGTGCCGCTGCCCCCGCAGTCGGACCGCCGCGAGTACATCATGACCGTGAGCAACAACGTCCTGAAGGCGCCACGGCTGGCCGCACCGTACCCGGTGGTGACGCCGGCCATCGAGGGAACTCCCTTCCGGATCGACCCGGTGACGCGGGACATCCGGGTGGAGCGGACGGTTGAGTCGTACCAGGTCACCTACGCCGACGTGAATCCGCCGGTGTCGAAGCTGCGCGCTGCCCGGGCTCCCACCTCACCGGACATCCTCGCGGACGACCTCGCGATCCCGGAGGTCGCGGCCGAGCTGATCGACGAGTGGTCCGACGACGTCACCGCAGAAGCGACCTCCGACTACGACCGGGCCGTTGCGATCCAAAGCCATCTGCGCGACACGACGCGCTACACCTACAGTCTCGATCTCGGCGAGGCACCCACCGACGCCAATGGCCAGGAGCTCGACCCGATCACGGCGTTCTATCAGACCCGCCGCGGCTACTGCACCCAGTTCGCGACGGCGATGATCATGTTGGCGCGGGCCCAAGGGATCCCGGCGCGGATGGCCATCGGGTTCGTCTCCGGCACCCGTGAAGGCAGCTCCTACATCGTCCGGGCCTCCGACGCGCACGCCTGGCCCGAGCTGTACTTCGAGGGCTCCGGCTGGTTGCGGTTCGAGCCGACCGCCTCACGATCCGGGCCGCCGGCCTACTCGGTGCCCGGTCTGGACACGCCGGGTAGTGAGCAGACGGCGCCCGGGGGCGGGGCGACCGGCACGGCTACCCAGACCAGGACCCAGCGGCCGTTCCAGGAGGGTGAGGCCGGTTCATCCACGACGACGTCCTGGGTCGACGAGTGGCTGACCGGCGGCAACCTCGTCCTCGTCATCACCGTTCTCGTCGTGGTGCTCGGCACCTTCCTCATGCCGCTCACCGCCTGGATCGCCCGCAGCCTGCGCCGGCGGCGCGCCGCCACTCGCCAGGACCTCGTCGAGATCGAGTGGGACGCCCTGATGTCGCACTTCGACGACCTCGGCCTGTCCGCGCCACCGGGAGCGACGCTGCGGTCTGCCCGCGAGCGCTACATCACCGACGGGCACCTCGACGACGCGCACGCATCGGCGATGCGTCGGGTCACGGCAACGCTCGAACGCGCTCGCTACGACCGACCGGAGCGGACCACTCCGGAGCAGACGGAGGAGCTCCACCGGGACATTCGCTCGATCCGTCGACAGGTGTCGGGCACTCGCGCATGGACGACCCGGGCCAGGTCCTTCCTGTGGCCCACCGAGGGCGTCTCGGTGTGGCGTGAGCTGACGGGTCGGCTGGGAAGGATCGTTCGCCGGCGCGGATAGCGACCCTGCCGCGGCGGCGTGCCGGTCTGACGCTCGTGCCAAACCTCGGGGACCTTCGCCTCTACACCCGCGCCCTCCGGCGGGTGACCGTGGACGGAGAACGACTGGGCGGGTCCAATTCGCCCGCCACGACGCGAGCCCGGACCGGCAGAAGGAGGAGCCGTGAGCAAGATCTACATCGTCTACGGGACCACGGAGGGACAGACGGCCAGGATCGCCGACGTGATGGCTGAGGTCATCCGGGCGCATGGTCACGAGGTCGCCGCGGTCGACGTCAAGCAGGCCCGGGACGGGCTGGCCGCAGGCTACGACGGCGTCGTCGTCGGGGCCTCGATCCACATGGGCAAGCACGACAAGCACGCGGTGGAGTTCGTGCAGCACAACCGGGAGGTGCTGGAGCGGGTGCCGTCCGGCTTCTTCTCCGTGAGCCTTGCTGCGCATGGGGACCTTGACGAAGCGGAAGGCTACTTGGAGCAGTTCCAGCAGGAGACGGGATGGCGGCCGGCCAAGGTGGCCCTCTTCGGCGGTGCGTTGCTCTACACGCGCTACGGATTCTTCAAGCGCCGGCTGATGAAGAAGATCGCCGGTGACAAGCCGGGTCACCTGGGGACCGACACCTCTCGCGACTACGTCTACACCGAATGGGACGCCGTCCGGGGCTTCGCCGAGGACTTCCTCAGTCAGCCCTCCACGGCCACCGCGAGTGAGGAAGCGGGCCAGGCGCCGGGATGAGCGCCTGACCCGCACCAGCCTCGCGATCGGTAGCGTCAGTCGACGTGGTCAGTCGCAGTGGTCAGTCAAGGTAGTCACGGAGCACCTGGCTGCGGCTGGGATGGCGTAGCTTGCTCATCGTCTTGGACTCGATCTGACGGATCCGCTCACGTGTGACGCCATAGACCTTGCCGATCTCGTCGAGGGTCTTCGGCTGGCCGTCGGTGAGCCCGAAGCGCATTGAGACGACGCCCGCCTCTCGCTCGGACAGCGTGTCGAGCACCGAGTGCAGCTGCTCCTGGAGCAACGTGAAGCTGACGGCGTCAGCCGGCACCACGGCCTCGGAGTCCTCGATGAGGTCCCCGAACTCCGAGTCACCGTCCTCGCCGAGGGGCGTGTGCAGCGAGATGGGCTCACGGCCGTACTTCTGCACCTCGACGACCTTCTCGGGCGTCATGTCGAGCTCCTTGGCCAGCTCCTCCGGGGTGGGCTCGCGACCGAGGTCCTGAAGCATCTGCCGCTGGACCCGGGCGAGCTTGTTGATGACCTCGACCATGTGGACGGGGATCCGGATCGTGCGGGCCTGGTCGGCCATCGCGCGGGTGATCGCCTGCCGGATCCACCAGGTCGCGTAGGTGGAGAACTTGTAGCCCTTGGTGTAGTCGAACTTCTCGACCGCGCGGATCAGGCCGAGGTTGCCCTCCTGGATCAGGTCGAGGAAGAGCATGCCGCGGCCGGTGTAGCGCTTGGCCAGCGAGACGACGAGGCGGAGGTTGGCCTCGAGCAGGTGGTTCTTCGCCCGGCGGCCGTCGTCGGCGATCCACTCGAGCTCCTCGAGCAGCTTTGCGCTGATCTTGCCGCCCTTAGCGAGC
>DASUQN010000478.1:0-6899 GCA_036280515.1 Intrasporangium sp.
TCCAGCCCGAGGACGGCGACACCATGCGGCGCTACTTCCCCTTGACCCGGCAGTTCACCATCAAGGGCGCAGGACACTGGGTCCACACCGAGGCGCCGGAGATCATCGTCGAGGCCCTCCGCCGCGTCCTCGCACGCGAACGCTGACGGGCCGGGATCAGAGGATGCGACGCCCCATCGCCCAGGCGGTGAGCTCGTGTCGAGAGCTGAGCTGCAGCTTCCGGAGGACGGAGCTCACGTGCGTCTCGACGGTCTTCACCGAGATGAACAGCTCCTTGGCGACCTCCTTGTACTGGTAGCCCCTGGCGATGAGCCGCATGACCTCGCGCTCGCGGGCCGAGAGCCGGTCCAGCTCCTCGTCGATCTCGGCGACCTCGCCCGCAGCGGCACCGAAGGCATCGAGCACGAAACCGGCCAGGCGCGGACTGAAGACGGCGTCACCGTCGGCCACCCGCCCGATCGCGGTGAGCAGCTCGTTGGCGTTGATCGTCTTCGTCACGTAGCCGCGAGCGCCCGCCCGGATGACGGCGATGACGTCCTCGGCCGCGTCGGACACCGACAGCGCGAGGAACCGCACCGGCTGCCCGGCCTCCGTCTGCACGCCCGCACAAGCCCGGATGACGTCGGCGCCGCCGCGTCCGTCGCCGCCGGGGATGTGGACGTCGAGGAGGACGACGTCCGGCTTGGTCTCCTTGATCACCGTGGTCGCCGACTCGACGGCGCCGGCTTCGCCGACGATCTCCAGGCCGTATGCCGCTGGGCTGGGTGGGCTCGTCAGCTCGGCTCGCACTCCGGTGCGGAACATGTGGTGGTCGTCGACGAGGACGATTCGGATCGTGCGCGGCGGGGTCATGACGTCTCTTCCTGCGGTTCGGGTGAACGGCCGGCATCGCTGCTCCGGCTGGGGTCGGCGCCCGGGGGACTCGTGCTCGCCCCGGTGGAGCTGCCGTTCGTGGGCTGCGTCGGGGACGGCTCCGTGACGGGCAACCGGAGCTCGATCTCCGTGCCGTCGGTGCGGCGCCGGATCGCTGCAGAACCGCCGTGGCGCTCCATGCGCCCGATGATGGACTCCCGCACACCCGCCCGGTCGTCGGGCACGTCGGTGAGGTCGAAGCCCTTGCCATGGTCCCGGACGAACGCCTCGACCGCGGTGGGGCCGACCTCCACGTAGGCGGCGATCGGCGGCTCGGCGTGGCGCACGGCGTTCCACGCGGCCTCTCGAATCGCCTTGACCAGGGCGTCGAGGTGCTCGTCCATCGGCCGGTCGCCCGTGACGACGAGCTCGACCGGCACGCCGTGGAGGTCCTCGATCTCCTCGAGTGCGGAGGTCAGCGCGGCCCCAAGGGTGCCGGCACGTGCGTCCTCGTCGTAGAGGTACGACCGCAGCTGGCGCTCCTGGGCCCGGGCAAGCCGCGCCACGGTCGCCGGGTCGGAGGCACGCCGCTGGATCAGGGCCAAGGTCTGGAGCACCGAGTCGTGCAGGTGCGCCGCGATGTCGGCACGCTCAGTGGCGCGGATGCGGGCCGCCTGCTCCTCGCGCAGATTGGTCCAGAGGCGCAGGATCCACGGGGCGGCGAGGACCGCAACGCCGACCAGGGCGGCCAGGACGGCGCCCACCACCTGCCAGATCTGTCCCACGTCGGTCTGGCCGATGAGCAGCCCGACGAGGCCGAGGGTGGTCATCGTGAGGCCGACGACGAGCCAGATCCACTTGACGGGCCTGCGCGCGCCGATGGGGTCCGCGTCGTCGAGCTGCGACCAGAAGAAGATGGTCCCGATGACGATCGCGACGATGGGGAGCAGCACGTGGGGCTCGATGCCGACACCGGCGCTGCCCATCCAGAGGGCGCCTGCGATGGCCAGGGCAAGGACACCGAGGAGGGTCACGACGACTGCCTCGTTGCCGCTGCGGAGCCATCGCTTGAGGGACTTGAGCGTCGGAGGCCCGTTGCCCTCGGTGGGCGTGGCAGTCGACTGCTCGGCTGTCCCGTCGGCTGAGGCTCCCGCCTGCGCCGGGTCGCTCGGTGATGGCGCCGGGGCGACGGTGCCCTCTCTCATGGTCGCCCACAGGAACGCGTAGACCGCGAGGCCGGCACCGAAGGGAATCGAGGTTGCGACGAAGATGATCCGGATCACCTTCACGGGAACGCCGAGGTGGGTGGCGAGTCCGGCCGCCACCCCGCCGATGAGGCGACCGCTCGTCGGCCGCACGAGCGGCGGACGGGGAGCCGGCATCCGCAAGATCGGGGGATGCGGCATCGCCTCGCTGGGGTCGGTTCTCGTCGTCACGCATCCATCCTGACCCACTCGAGCGCGTGAGGGCGACCATCCGAGGGGTTGTTCAGGCGTCCTTCAGGGTCACTTCAGGGTCGACCCGCATGGCTGGCAGCCCCGACACGGGAGAACCTTGTGTCATGAAGCAGCAGACTGACCCCAACTCGAAGGGACCTGGCCTCGACGGCCTCTACGACGCCCTGCGCCGTCCGGGCATCGCCAGGGCCTCGGACGGCCGGTGGTTCGCCGGGGTCGCGTCCGGGCTCGCCCGCCGACTCGGCATCGACCCCCTGGTCGTCCGAGCCGCGTTCATCCTCCTCGGCCTCCTCTTCGGAATGGGGTTGGCCGTGTACTTCGTCCTCTGGCTCCTCATGCCGGACGAGCGAGGCCGGATCTCGCTCGAGCAGGCTCTCAAGTACGGCGAGGGCCACTCGATCTTCCTGCTCATCGTCACCGTCGTGGTCCTCTTCAGCGGCGGGCCCTGGTTCGGCAACGACCAGGGCGGCGGGTTCCGGTTCTTCGGCTTCGCCGCCCTCGCGGTCGGCACCTGGTGGTTCCTGACCCGCACTGACACCGGCAGGGACCTGCTCCGGTCCGCACCGTGGTCCTGCAACACGCACGGTGGCACCACTGCGACCACGACTCCAGGCGAGTCGTCCACCTCCGCAGCGGGTAGCGCCAGCGCCTCCACTGCATCGACGGGCCAGTCCACGGGCAACGCGGCAGCCAACGCCGGCGCGGCCAGCTGGCCACCGCCCAGCGGAAGCGCGACCACGCCGGTGACCGTTGCGGTCCCGACCCCTCCGCGGGAGCGGACTCGAGGCATCGGCTTCGCCGCCGGCCTGCTCGTGCTGGGCGCCGCCATCCTCACGTCAGTGGGGGTCCTCAACGCCGCCGAGCGGCTCGCGTGGCAGGGCAGCCATGTCGCCGTTGCGATCGGCGCGGGGCTCGCGGTGCTCGGCCTCGGCATCGTCATCGCCGGGATGGCGGGCCGCCGTTCGGGCTGGCTCGCGCCCTTCGCGATCGTCGCCATGACCGCTGCGGTGTTCACCAGCGTCATGCCGCACGGCCTGACCCAGCCCTTCTCCGTCGGTGAGCGCACGTACGAGCCAGCCGTCCTGACCGGCACCGAGACCTACCAGCTGGGGATGGGTGAGATGCGGCTCGACCTCACCGGCGCCGACTACTCGGCGGACGGCGTCGAGACCGTGAATGCAGTCGTCGGCATGGGCGAGCTCAACCTCGTCGTGCCCGAAGGTGTGCGGCTCACTGTCAACGCCAGCGGTCGGGCGGGCGAGATCCTCGCCCACGACAGCAACGAGGGCGGTGCCAGGACCAGCCGGAGCGGCACCATCCTCGACGAGACGTTCACCTACGGCCCGGAGACGGCCACGGAGGAGATCGTCGTCGACGCCGAGGTGGGCCTGGGACAGATCACGATCCAGACGGGAGCCAGCCAGTGAACGCGAATGACCGCGAGGAGAGGCGCGAAGACCCTACGCTGCACATCGAGCAGGTGGACACGCCGACGGATGGCGACCTTGCTCCTCACCGGGTCGACTCGTCGGACACTCAGCACATCTCCCAGCTCCTGACACAGCAGATCGAGACCACAGGAACGGCCATGAACCAGCACGACCCCGCCACCCCGGGCCAGGCGCCCTTCAAGGTGGAGCCCGCGACGCCGGTCCCGGACGACGCCGTGCAGCCGGACAACGAGCCGTCGTCGCCGCCACAGCTCCAGATGATGCCGCCTCCGGCGCCGCAGCCGGCGGCAGCAACCCCGCAGTGGGCGCCGCCTCGGAGCCCGGGGCTGGTCACCGTCCGACGAGGGCCGCTCCCGATGACGATCATGCTGGGACTGCTCAGCATCATCGTCGCCGGCTTCGTCCTGGTCAGCAACCTCGCCGGCGCCGACTTCAACATGCGCGCCCTGGGTCCGATGATGTTCGGCTCGTTCGGCGGACTGCTGCTGATCGTCGGCCTCATCGGCATCATCGCGGGAGGCCGCGGCCGAGACGACCGCTGAGACACTCGCCCCGTCGGCGCGACACGTGTGGTCGTGAGCCGGCGGGGCTGGCAGTGGGCCTTCGTGCGGAGCCAGCTCAGCGGCATACGGTAGGGATGCGCAGACCCAGCCACGACGCGACGAAGGAGCACCCGTGACCCAGCCGTCCGGTCTCGACCTCATCCACCTCGACCGCGCGGTGCGCCCGCAGGACGACCTCTTCCGGTTCGCCAACGGCACCTGGCTCGACACGACGGAGATCCCTGCGGACCGGGCGCGGTTCGGCTCCTTCGACATCCTGCGGGAGCAGTCGACCACCCGGGTGCACGAGCTCATCGAAGAGGCCGCTGCGCACCATGACGCAACGTCTGGCTCGCCCAAGCGGCAGGTCGGGGACCTCTTCGCGAGCTTCATGGACACCGAGCGGGTCGAGGAGCTCGGGCTCGCGCCGCTCCAGGCGCTGCTCGGCGAGGTCGCGGCCGTCGGCTCGGCCGATGCGCTCGCCGCGACGCTCGGGCGCCTTCACCGCGTCGGGGTGACGGGACTGCTCGCCCTCTACGTCAGCCCCGACCAACGCTCTCCCGAGGACTATGCGGTCTACCTGGAGCAAGCCGGTCTGGGCCTGCCCGACGAGTCGTACTACCGCGAGGAGACGTATGCGGACATTCGCGTCGCCTACGTCTCGCACCTCGAGCGGCTGCTCGGGTTGGCGGGCATTCCCGAGGCGGCGGACAAGGCAGCGCGCATCATGGCCCTCGAGACGCGCCTTGCCCTGCACCACTGGGACCAGGTCGCCAACCGCGACGCCGTCAAGACGTACAACGCGTTCACCTTGGATGAGGCCGAGGCACTGGCGCCGGAGTTCCCTTGGCACACCTGGCTTTCCGCCATGGAGGCGCCAGAGGGGTCGATCGCGAAGGTCGTGGTCCGACAGCCGAGCTTCGTCACAGGGCTCGGGCGCGCGCTGAGCGAGGTGCCGCTGGAGGACTGGCAGGCGTGGCTCACCTTCCACGTCGTCAGCACCTTTGCCGGCCTGCTCCCGGAGGCGCTCGTCGACGAGGACTTCGACTTCTATGGTCGGACACTGTCGGGGCAGCCCGAGATCAAGGAGCGGTGGAAGCGCGGGGTCGCCGTGGTCGAGAGCGCCGTCGGGGAGGCGGTCGGCCAGCTCTACACCGAGCGGTGGTTCCCGCCTGAGGCCAAGGAGCGGATGCAGCACCTCGTCGCGAATCTCGTCGAGGCGTTCCGGCGCTCCTTCGCCTCGCTCGAGTGGATGGGGGAGGAGACCCGCAAGGAGGCGCTGGGCAAGCTCGACATGTTCGTCGCCAAGATCGGCTACCCCGAGGTGTGGCGCGACTACTCCTCCATTCAGATCGACGCCAGGGACTTGGTCGGCAACGTCTGTCGGGCAACGGAGTTCGAGATCGACCGCAACTTCGCCAAGCTGGGCAAGCCGATCGACCGGACCGAGTGGTTCATGCTGCCGCAGACGGTCAACGCCTACTACATGCCCTCGATGAACGAGATCGTCTTCCCCGCCGCGATCCTGCAGCCGCCCTTCTTCGACCCCGAGGCCGACGACGCCGTCAACTACGGTGGCATCGGCGCCGTCATCGGGCATGAGCTCGGGCACGGCTTCGACGACCAGGGGTCGCGCTATGACGGGACCGGCGCGCTGCGCGACTGGTGGTCCGAGGCGGACCGGGAGCGGTTCGACGCGCTGGCGCAGCGTCTCATCGAGCAGTTCAACGGCTACACCCCAGCGGGCCTCGACCCGAAACACAAGGTCAACGGCGCCCTCACCGTCGGCGAGAACATCGGCGACCTCGGAGGGCTGCAGATCGGCTACTCGGCCTACCGCATCGCGACCGAGGAGTCGGGGATGGCGGAGATCGACGGCTTCACCGGTCCCCAGCGATTCTTCCTCGGCTGGGCCCAGGTCTGGAAGGGCAAGGCTCGCGAGGCCGAGGCGATCCGGCTGCTCGCCGTGGACCCGCACTCGCCGATCGACATCCGCGGCAACGCGGTCCGCAACGTCACCGAGTTCCACGAGGCCTTCGGCGTCGAGTCGGCGGACGGCATGTGGCTCCCCGAGGAGGAACGCGTCCGGATCTTCTGACCCCGCGCCAGCCAAGCGGCTCAGAGACTGAGCTTGAAGCCGACGTGGGACTTCACGAAGCCCAGCCGCTCGTAGAACCGGTGGGCGTCGGTCCGCGTGGCGTCGGACGTCAGCTGCACCAGGTCGACACCCAGTCGGCGCGACTGCTCGACAGCCCACTCGAGGAGGGTGGTGCCGAGGCCGGACCCGCGCTCGGTCGAGGCGACGCGGACGCCCTCGATGATCGACCTGGTCGCGCCGCGCCGCGACAGGCCCGGGATGACGGTGAGCTGCAGGGTGCCGACGATGTGGCCCGCCCGCTCGGCCACGACGATGTGCTGGCCGAGGTCGGCCGCGAGGCGCGCGTAGGCGGCCTCGTAGGGCGCGAGATCTTCCGGCGTCTCACGTTCGCTGCCCAACGGGTCGTCCGCGAGGAGGTCGACGATGGCTCCGATGTCGTCCGCCGTGGCCGGTCGGATGATCAGTTCAGCACCGTCCGGGGCAGCGGTCATGCGGATTC
>DASUQN010000479.1:0-2438 GCA_036280515.1 Intrasporangium sp.
GGGCGACAGGATATGCGGGGAGCAGGGTCCGGTCCGAACCGGTTTGAGGGCGGAACCCGGCGACTCGGCGTAGGGTCAGACTGGGTGAAGCCCGGCGCCTGAGAGGGGGCACGGATGACCACGAGGCCGGCTGCTCCCGACCCGCAGCACGACCGACACGTCGCCTTCCCGGATGACGCGCCGCCACCAAGCCTGCCGCCCACCGCGTGGGCCCCGGATCCCGCCACCCGCGTGTCCGGACCGCCCCGGCGTCGGAGCAATGCGGGATGGTGGGTGGTCGCTGCGTTCTTCGCGCTGCCGATGCTGGGCAACGCGATGGACCGCAACGCCGTGATGAGCGACGGGTCCGGGGGGATGGGGACGGGGTGGCGCCAGGCCGCCGAGCACGGGGCCACAGACCTCGAGGTCCGCATGCTCGAGGGTCGGGTCGTTGCAGGGGTCGAGCCACTCGGCCCGACGTACGCCGTCCCATCCGGGACGACGACGTTCCGGGTGGAGGTGGCCGGGGCGGACCCGCGGGGGTCGCTCCAGGTGATCGGCGCGAACGGCGACGTCCCCGTCGATGAGCATGCGCTGCCCTTCGCCGTCGAGGTGGAGACCGACGACGCCGAGGCGTTCCAGTGGGTCGTCGCACGCAGCGCCTACCCGGACCGCATGATCCAGTGCCGGATCTATGCCGGCGAGGACCTCGTCGCGATCGAGACCGGGCACGGCGTCACCGAGTGCACGCTCCCGTCGAGCTGACGGGGCTGACCGAGCTCGGGCCGGATCGAACCCCGCCAAGGGGTCTGAGCCCAGAGGGGAATCCGTCCCGCACGACGACGAAGCGGAGCCACTCCGCCGCGATGATCACACGACACGACTACACGTCTGCGTCCGGGGTGGCGTTCGCACCGGTCCGGCGGTTGTTGATCGCGACGCGCAGCGCCATGGCCTTCTCGAAGGCAGTGTGCCAGAAGCGGTTCAGGACCAGCTCGCGCTCACCGACCAGCTCGACGACGTCCGCGCCTGCGCCGAGCTTGAACAGGAGCAGGCCGATGAGCGGCGACGTGGCGCCGAGTGACGTGTTGAAGCCACGCAGGTCGTAGGCCGCGCAGCCCGCGTCGATCGCGTCCTGAACCGCCTGCCACTGGAGCGCGTTGCTCGCCCGGGCGTCCCGGTTGCGGCCCGTCGACCCGCCGTAGAGGTAGGAGGCCCGGTCACCGACCCGGACCACGAGGGCCGAGGCGAGCACGTCCCCGTCGACGTGCGCCTCGTAGATGCGGCCGGTGACCTGCTCGCCGCCGTCCGAGAAGGACCGGACCATCTGCTCGAAGTACCACTTCGCCCGTGGGACGAAGTGGTCACGCTCGGCTGTCTCGACGTAGAGGTCGTGGAAGGTCTCGACCCCGTCGACGCCGACGGACCGGACCTCGACTCCCGCCTTGTGTGCCTTCTTGATGTTGCGGCGCCACTGCTGGTTCATCGACTTGAGGACGGCCTCGCTGCCCCGTCCATCGAGGTCGATGACACAGAGGTAGCGGGGCTGCCCGACTGCGGCAGAGCTCCCCCAGCCGATGGGCCGCCAGCGGTGGCGGTCGAGCCACGCCTCGAGGCGGCGCGCGACCGGGTTGTCGATCGTGGGCGGAAGCGTCGTGAAGGACATCAGTCCGCCCTCGCTGATCTGCTTCTTGACGATGTCTGGCTGCCACGAGCGGGACACCACGGGGAAGCCGAGCCGCAGGGCGAACGCTCCCGCCGACGTCGCCCAGGCGACGAGCGGGTCGATCCACGCGCCGGGATCCGTCGCCACCGCGTCCCACGGCAGGGCCGGCCCTTCCGGGAGGTAGGCGAACGAGCGCCGCAGGCGAGGAAGATTGCGGGAGAGCACGAGACCGGCGCCGACGCGGGCGCCCGCTGCGTCGAACCAGCCGAGGTGGACGGCGGCCCAGTCGGGCTTGGTTCGTGCCCACGCGGGCGTCTGCAGGAAGCTGCCGCCGAGCTCGACCAAGGTCGCCTGCGCCTCCTCCGCCGTGATCGGCCGGACGGTGAGTGGGCCACTGGGGTCGCTTGGCTCAGTCAGCTCGGTCCGCTCAGTCGGCTCAGTCAGCTCGGTCCGCTCAGTCGGCTCGGTCCGCTCAGTCGGCTCGGTCGAGGCGTCATCCATGGCGGTCACCCTATCGACGCCGTCCACCGCTCCCGGTTGCGGCGGATCCACAGCAGGCCGAGGACGGGCAGGACGAGCGGCACGTAGCCGTAGCCCTGGCCGAAGTGGGACCACACCGTCTTGTCGGGGAAGGCGTCCGGAGCCGCGTAGGAGAGGGCGCCGACGACGAGGACGCCGATGAGCTCGATGACGATGGCGACCGAAGCGATGCGGACCGACGTGCGGTCACCCCGCGCCAGACCGACGGTGGCCACGATGTAGATCAGGGCGGCCAGGGCCGACAGGAGGTAGG
>DASUQN010000480.1:0-2090 GCA_036280515.1 Intrasporangium sp.
TGGAGGAGTTGCGCGAGCCGATGACGATCATGAGGTCGCACTCGGCGGCCATCTGCTTCACGGCGAGCTGGCGGTTCTGGGTGGCGTAGCAGATGTCGTCGCTCGGCGGGTCCTGCAGCGAGGGGAAGCGCTCGCGCAGCCGGCGCACCGTCTCCATGGTCTCGTCGACCGACAGCGTGGTCTGGGAGAGCCAGACCACCTTCTCGGGATCGCGGACCGTGACGTTGTCGACGTCGTCGGGTCCCTGCACGAGGGTGATGTGCTCCGGCGCCTCACCAGAGGTGCCGACGACCTCCTCGTGGCCCTCGTGGCCGATGAGAAGGATGTCGTAGTCGTCGTCTGCGAACCGGACGGCCTCGCGGTGCACCTTGGTCACGAGGGGGCACGTCGCATCGATCGTCTTGAGGCTGCGAGCGCGGGCCTCGTCGTGGACGACCGGCGCGACGCCGTGCGCGGAGAAGATGACCGTGGCGCCCTCGGGCACCTCATCGGTCTCCTCGACGAAGATCGCACCACGCTTCTCGAGGGTGCTGACGACGTGCTTGTTGTGGACGATCTGCTTGCGGACGTAGACCGGGGGCCCGTAGAGCTCGAGCGCTTTCTCCACCGTCACCACTGCCCGATCGACGCCGGCGCAGTAGCCGCGGGGAGCGGCGAGGAGGACCTTCTTCTCGGGCTGAGTCATGCGTCCATGGTAGGTGGGGTGGTGGTGGCAGCCCCAATCGTGGCCGTATGCCGCTGGGCTGGGTGATCGTCGTCCGCACCCGCGAGCTCACCCTCGGACGGCGGGCGCCTCAGCTGCGACAGCGCCGCCCGGAACACCGGGCAGACCCGGAGGCCTGGCTCCCAAGTGACCGAGACCAGCGGCGGACGACCTATCTTTGGGCTGTGTCCGCGAACCCTGTGCCGCACTCCCTCCCCGAGAAGGCGGCCGACACCACTGCCGATCGGCCCTGGCCGGTCCGCGTCCTGAGCATCAAGATCGCCGACTACGTCGACAAGATGTCGCAACTGTGGGTCGAGGGCCAGGTCGTCCAGTTCACCCCGCGGGGCGGGACGGCGTTCCTGACCCTGCGCGACCCCGACGTCGACATGTCCCTGTCCGTCTCGGTCCCGATGAACGCCGTCAACGCGATGTCGATCCCGTTGACGCAGGGTGCGCGCGTGGTGCTCCAGGCGAAGCCGACCTTCTGGACCAAGCGGGGGACCCTCCAGCTCGAGGCCCGGCAGATCCGCCCCGTCGGCATAGGCGACCTGCTGGCCCGCGTCGAGATGCTCAAGCGGATGCTGGCCGCCGAGGGTGTCTTCGACGCCGAGCGCAAGCGGCCGATCCCCTTCCTACCGCACCGAGTCGGCCTCATCACCGGGCGCAGCTCGGCCGCGGAGAAGGACGTCGTCGAGAACGCCCGGCGCCGGTGGCCCGCGGTGCGCTTCGAGATCCGCGAGGTCGCGGTTCAGGGCAGCACGGCCGTCACCGAGGTCGTCGCTGCCCTGGCCGAGCTGGATGCGCAGCCCGGGGTCGACGTCATCGTCATCGCCCGCGGCGGCGGGGCGCTCGAGGAGCTGCTGCCCTTCTCCAACGAGGCGATGATCCGGGCCGTTGCCGCCGCACGCACCCCGGTCATCAGCGCCATCGGCCACGACGTCGACCAACCGCTCCTCGACTTCGTAGCCGACTGGAGGGCGTCCACGCCGACGGATGCCGGCAAGAAGGTCGTTCCCGACGCCGCCCGCGAGGTCGCCCTGGTGGCCGGAGGGCGTGACCGCTTGCGGAGCGCGATCGAGCGACGGATCGAGTCCGAGCGGCGAGGCCTGCGCTCCCTCGTCAGCCGTCCCGTGCTCGCCGACCCGACCGCCCAGGTCCGAGTGCGACGCGACGAGATCGCGGGCCTGCGCGAGCGCGCGGCCCTGCGCCTGGAGGCCAGGCTGCACCGGGCCGCGGACCAGGTCGAGCACCTGCGTCGTCAGGTCATCGCCCTCTCGCCACAGTCGACCCTGGACCGTGGCTACGCCGTCGTCCAGCACCAGGACGGACGCATCGTGATGGACCGAGAGGACGTCGGCGTCGGCGAGCTGCTCCGCGTGCGGGT
>DASUQN010000481.1:0-4699 GCA_036280515.1 Intrasporangium sp.
CGGTCGCCACCACGAAGGGCTACCCGACGGTGCATGGCATCTCGGTCAAGGTCACGACGTCCGGCCTCACCGCGATCGAGCTCCACGGGGGTGCAAGCGCATCCGGCGACGGCTTCGAGGCCCAGTCCCTGGCGCTGAACCTGACCGGTGGAGCCCGACTCACCCTGTCCGGAGCGGTCACGGACCTGGAGGTCGAGGCGAGCGGCGGCGCAGTGCTCGAGCTGGGCCGGCTGAAGCTCACGACGGCGCGAGTGAAGCTCTCCCGGGGCGGCGACGATGTCGGTGAGCTCCTCACTCACGGGCACGGCGTCGGGAGGAGTCGTGGTCAACCTCGACCAGCGCCCAGCGACCGTCGATGTCGAGACCTGCGGTGGTGCCGTCGTCCTCGGGTCGTAGCGAACTGCCGTCGGTCACTCTGCTCGACGGGTTACATTGGCCCGTATGACCGCTCTGCCGGAGTCGGCTCCGGTCGCCCTCGCCGAGCGATGGGGTGGCCGCAGCCGGATCAGTGACCTCGACGGCCCCGTCCACTGGGTCGACTTCGGGGGTCCGACGACGGGGCCAGGGGACGACCAGGCACCCATCGTCCTCGTCCACGGACTCGGCGGGTCGCACCTCAACTGGGTCCAGGTGGCGCCGGCGCTCGCCGAGTTCCGCCGGGTCGTCGCCATTGATCTTCCCGGCTTCGGGTTGACTCCCGGCGCCGGCCGCGACACGGGCGTGCGGGCCAACGCAGCACTGCTCGGGCGGTTCATCCGCGAGGAGCTCGGTGGACGGAGCGTCCTCGTCGGCAACTCCATGGGCGGCATGGTGTCGTTGCTCCTCGCCGCCGCAGAGCCTGACGTGGTCGCTGGGCTCGTCCTCGTCGACCCTTCTGTGCCGTCTGGCGTCAAGAACCTTGATCGGATGGTCGCCCTCCAGTTCGGGCTCTACGCGACCCCTGTCCTGGGCGAGCAGTTCCTCGTCCGCCTGCGTCGGCGATATTCCACCGACCAGAGGGTCAGGGGCATGATCCAGCTCTGCTTCGCCGACTTCTCCCGCGCCGACGCCGAGGTCATGCAGGCGGGCGTCTCGCTCCTCACCTACCGCGACACCTTGTCGCAGTCCGAGGCTGAGTTCCTCCGGGCGGCCAGGTCCCTGCTCGCCGTGCTGCGCCATGGCCGCACGTACTCCGCTCTCATCCACCGCATCTCGGCTCCGGTCCTGCTCATTCACGGCGAGGAGGACCGGCTCGTCCCCATCGAGGCGGCGCGTCGCGTCGCGGCTGCCAAGCCCGATTGGAGGACCGAGTGGCTGGCCGGCGTCGGACACACGCCGCAGCTCGAGGTGCCAGCCCGGTTCGTCGCGGTCGTCGAGCGCTGGCTCGCCGCCCTGCCGGCCTGAAGCGCTCAGCGAGCGGCGGCGCCGGGGCGCAGGTCCGCGCGGTTGCCCAGCTCGTGGCCCCACTCCTCGGCGCGCTCGAGCTCGCCGTCCTTGAGCGGTCCGTCCGTGTCCTCGACCCAGAAGGTCTCGCCGTGCTCGGCGCGCCGGAACCCGCGGGCTCGCAGCGCCTTTGCCGCCGCCTTCGCGGCCGACCCCGGCAGCAGCCTGACCTTCACCCGGGTGTCGAAGCTGATGACGGGCAGCTCCGGCCGCGGCACGACGGACTCGATCCACTCGCGGATGCCGAGCCGCACGTGCTCGACCGCTCCCTTGGTCTCGGCGTCCTTCCGCGTCGACTCCCTCGTCATGCTGAAGGCATGCGTCGGGCCGCCGACGATGAGCAGGCTGACGTCCTCCGGGATCGTGTCGGGCGCTTCGTCGGAGCGCATCGTGCGCACCTCGTCGCGCTCACTGCCGCGCGTCAGCCCGCGCTTGATCGCGTCGGCAACGGCTTTGGTGTTGCCGAACAGCGACTCGTGGACGATGAGTGTCTTCATGGTTCAAACCCCCTCTTCCTCCACCTTCCACGCTAGGCGGTTCGCGCGTGGCGAGCGCCGAATCGTGATCCAACAGACGCCGGCCTGCGGCGGCTCGACGGCCCGTCGCAGAATGGACTGGGCGAGACCCCGGACCATCCCCAACGGAGGAGACCAGAGATGGACGCCAAGGACTGGGACGAGCGCTACGAAGCCACCGATCTCGTCTGGTCGGCCGAGCCCAACCGCTTTGTGGCGGAACTGATCTCGCCCCTGACACCAGGCACCGCCGTTGACATCGCCGCTGGCGAGGGACGCAATGCGATCTGGCTTGCCCAGCAGGGCTGGACGGTCACCGCGACCGACTACTCGAGCGTCGCCGTCGAGCGGATGCGAGCCCGGGCAGAGGCGGTGCTCGGGGAGGAGGCGGGGCGGGTGACCCCCCTCGTGGCCGACGCCACCGTGTCAGCGCCAGGTGGCCCAGCGGCATACGACCTCGCGTTGTTCTCCTACCTGCAGCTCCCACCCGCCGAGTGGAGGGCGGCCCTCCGCAACGGCGTCGAGGCGGTTCGGCCGGGTGGCCACGTCCTCGTCATCGGGCACTCCGCGCGCAACCTCACCGAGGGCTGGGGCGGGCCGAGCGCGCGCGAGGTGCTCTACGACCCCGACGAGGTCGTGGACGCCGTCGATGGCCTGCCGGTCGCGGCCGAGCACGCGGGCATCCGCGTCCGCCCGGTCGAGACCGAGGACGGTCCTCGCGAGGCACTGGACACCGTCGTGATGCTCAGGCGGACCTGAGAGTCGCCACTCTGCTCACCGGGCGCCCTGCGCAGGGAGGTTCGCCCGGATGAACGCGACGACGTCGTCCAGCACCTCGTCCTGGTTCGTCTCGTTGAAGATCTCGTGCCGCGCGCCCGGGTACGACTTCGCGGACGCACGCCTTCCGGCCAGCGACTCCCAGCCCCACTTCGTGTCGGCCATCGGCACGAGCTGGTCGTCCTCGCCGTGCAGCCACAGGATGGGGTCGTCCACGGCGCCGGCGAAGCGGATCATCGCCAAGGTCTCCTGGATCGCCTCCAGCGTCTGCCGCTTGAACGGCCCGTGCCAGACGAGTGGGTCAGCGACGTAGGCCTCGCCGACCGAGTCGTCACGGCTCAGCGTCGACGGATCGATCGGCGCGTCCGGGATCTCGTCGGCCGCAAGGAGGTCCTCGGCCGCACGCCACCGGCCGAGGACCGGGGCGGACAGGATGATCGCGGCCAGGCCATCGCCCCAGCGCTGTGCGTAGCGTGCGCCGATGAGGCCCCCCATCGAGTGGCCGATGAGTACGACCGGCAGGGTCGGGTGCTCCTCGCGGGCGTGCGCCTCGAGCATGTGGACGTCCTCCTCCACCTCCTGGAAGCTGGTGATGAGGACGGGTTCGCCAGCGCTGCCACCGTGCCCGACGTGGTCGATCGCGTAGACGACGGCGCCGTCCGCGACGAGCCGAGCCGCGACGTGCTGGTATCGGCCGCAGTGCTCGCCGTAGCCGTGGACGAGCACGACCACGTACTCCGGCTCTGCGGCGGCATCGCCGCTCCACCGGCGCCCGACCACCGTTCCCGCGTGTCCCTCGAATGACAGGTCCGTGACGTCCATGCCGACCACCCTCTCCGGGAACGGCGGCGGTCGCAAGCATCCACGGCACCGTCGCGGCGGCGGTTGCGCAAGACTGGGACTCATGGCACTCGACCTGCACGCCGTCTGCTTCGACGCGATCGACCCCCGGCGTGTCGGCCGGTTCTGGGCAGGGGTCCTGGGCTGGGAGCCCATCGACGACCCCGAGGGCGCCGTCGCGCTCGCACCCAGCGACGAGATCCGGTTCAGGCTCCGATTCGTCGCCACCCGCGAGGCCAAGTCACTCCAGAACCGCATCCACTTCGACCTCACGAGCGCCTCCCCCGAGGAGCAGGGCGAGACGGTGGAACGGGCGCTCGGCCTGGGCGCGCGCCACCTCGACATCGGCCAGGGAGAGGACGCGGAGCACGTGGTGCTCGCGGACCCGGAGGGCAACGAGTTCTGCGTCATCGAGGCAGGCAACACCTTCCTCGCTGACTGTGGCTTCCTCGGGGCCGTCAACTGCGACGGCACGCGGGACGTCGGGTATTTCTGGAGTCAGGCGCTCGGCTGGCCACTGGTGTGGGACCAGGACGAGGAGACCGCGATCCAGTCCCCGTTGGGCGGTCCGAAGATCACGTGGAGTGGACCGCCATTGATGCCCAGGCCAGCGAAGAGCCGGCAGCACTTCGACCTCACTCCTGCCGCAGGCAGTGATCAGCAGGCCGAGGTGGAACGTCTCGTCTCGCTTGGCGCGAAGCGGATCGACATCGGACAGGGAGCGGTCAGCTGGGTCGTGATGGCCGACCCTGATGGCAACGAGTTCTGCGTCCTTGCCGCTCGGGGCTGAGCGCCCCTTGGGTCTGGGAGGCTGTCGTCGTGACGATCGCCCGCTCCATCCTGCTCTTCGTCCTCGCCGCACTGGCCGAGATCGGCGGTGCATGGCTCGTCTGGCAGGGGGTCCGTGGCCATCGCGGCTGGGTGTGGATCGGCGCGGGAGTGGTTGCCCTGGGGCTCTACGGCTTCGTGGCGACGCTCCAGCCCGACGCGCACTTCGGCCGGATCCTCGCGGCCTACGGCGGGGTCTTCGTCGCGGGATCGCTGGTGTGGGGGATGGTGCTCGACGGCTTCCGCCCCGACCGCTGGGACGTCATCGGGGCGGCAGTGTGCCTCGTCGGGGTCGCCGTGATCATGTATGCGCCACG
>DASUQN010000482.1:0-3562 GCA_036280515.1 Intrasporangium sp.
CGTGTACCCGGATGGACACTTGAACACGTTCGCGACGCCCGTCTTTCCCAGCGATGTCCCGGAGTTCTCGCAGCTCGACAAGCTCACAGACCACAGGCTTGCACACCCATGACCAGACCCGACCAGACCTTCGCTCTCGACTCGTTCGCGACCGCCGGCACCCTCGACGTGGGCGCCAAGACGTACCAGGTGCAGCGCCTGGACGGACTGGCGATCGACGCCTTGCCCTACAGCCTTCGCGTCGTCCTGGAGAACCTGTTGCGCCACGAGGACGGTCACCACATCACCGCCGACCAGATCCGGGCACTGCTGAGCTGGGGGGAGTCCCAGGACCACACGAAGAGCATCGACCTGAGCCCCTCGCGGGTCTTCCTGCACGACACCAACGGCGTGCCGACGTTGGTCGACCTCGCCGCGATGCGGCACGCGATGACCGAGCTGGGGGCGGACCCCGCAGCCGTGAACCCGCTGATCCCCGCGGAGCTGGTCATCGACCACTCCGTGATCGCCGACGTCTTCGGGCGCAGCGACGCCTTCGCGCGCAACGTCGACATCGAGTACTCCCGCAACAGCGAGCGCTACCGGTTCCTGCGCTGGGGGCAGCAGACGCTCGAGGACTTCGCCGTGGTGCCTCCGGGCGTGGGGATCATGCACCAGGTCAACATCGAGTACCTCGCGCGCGTCGTGATGGTCGACCAGGGCTGGGCGTTCCCGGACGTGTGCCTGGGCACGGACTCGCACACGACGATGGTCAACGGGCTCGGGGTCCTCGGGTGGGGGATCGGCGGGATCGAGGCGGAGGCGGTGATGCTCGGCGAGTCGCTGTCGATGCTGCTGCCGCGTGTTCTCGGGTTCCGGCTGCACGGTGAGCTCCCGGAGGGGTCCACGGCGACCGACCTGGTGCTCACGATCACCGAGATGCTCCGCGCGCGTGGGGTCGTGGGGAAGTTCGTCGAGTTCTACGGTCCCGGTCTGTCGGCCATCACCTTGGCGGACCGGGCGACGATCTCGAACATGAGCCCGGAGTTCGGCTCCACGTGTGCCTACTTCCCGATCGACGAGGAGACCCTGCGCTACCTGCGGTTCACCGGTCGGCCCCAGGAGACCGTGGACCTGGTCGAGACCTACGCCAAGGTGCAGGGCCTGTGGCACGACCCGGCCTCCCAGCCCGTCTACTCGGAGCTGGCCGAGCTCGACCTCGGCTCGGTCGTCCCCTCGCTCGCGGGCCCACGCCGCCCCCAGGACCGGGTCCGCCTCGACAACGCCCAACGCGCCTTCCGCGAGGTCCTGCCGGAGATCCTGGGGATCGAGCCGTCCGACGAGCCGCAGCTGAGGTCCTGGGTCGACGAGGCCTCCGCAGAGTCCTTCCCGGCCAGCGACCCCCCGGCGATCGACGCGGACGAGGTCTCCGGTCAGGACGCCCGGGCCGGGGAGCCGGTCCAGGCACGAATGCCGGCAGGGCAGGGCGCGGGCCTGCCGGCCCGGCCGGGGCAACCCGTCCAGGTCACGCTGGACGGGCAGGACCTCGTCGTGGACCACGGAAGCGTCGCCATCGCGGCCATCACCTCGTGCACGAACACCTCCAACCCCTCCGTCATGGTCGCTGCCGGGCTTCTCGCCAGGAACGCCATCAACCGCGGCCTGCGCAGCCAGCCCTGGGTCAAGACCAGCCTCTCGCCGGGATCCAAGGTGGTGACCGACTACCTCGACGACGCGGGGCTCACTCCCTACCTCGAACGGCTCGGCTTCCACCTCGCGGGCTACGGGTGCATGACCTGCATCGGCGCCTCCGGACCGCTGATTCCCGAGATCACGGATGCGGTCAACGAGCACGACCTCAGCGTGGTGTCCGTGCTCTCGGGGAACCGGAACTTCGACGGACGGATCAATCCCGACGTCCGCATGAACTACCTCGCCTCCCCACCGCTCGTGGTCGCCTACGCCCTGGCCGGGACGATGGACACCGACCTTGGCAAGGACCCCCTCGGCCGCGACGAGGACGGAGCGCCCGTCTACCTCCGCGACATCTGGCCCGACGCCCACGAGATCCAGGCCGTCATCGACTCGACCGTCGAGGCCTCGATGTTCACCAAGGCCTACGCCGGAGTCTTCGACGGCGACGAACGCTGGCAGTCGCTGGACACCCCGACGGGCGCGACCTTCGCCTGGGACGAGGACTCGACGTACATGCGACGGCCGCCCTACCTGGACGGGATGACGCGCGAGGTCGCCCCCGTGGGCGACATCGAGCGGGCGAAGGTCCTGGTCAAGCTGGGCGACTCCGTCACCACAGACCACGTCTCTCCCGCGGGAGCGATCCCGGTGCACACCCCGGCGGGGGAGTACCTCACCGCCCTCGGCGTCGAGAGGTTCCAGCTCAACACGTACGCCTCGCGACGCGGCAACCACGAGGTCATGATGCGCGGCTGCTACGCCAACGTGCGACTGCGCAACCAGCTCGTGCCGGGCGTGGAGGGCGGGTTCACCCTCAACCAGCTCTCCGGCGAGGTGTCGAGCGTGTACGACGCCGCGATGGCCTACAGCGACGCAGGGACCCCGCTGGTGGTCGTGGCGGGCAAGGACTACGGCGGCGGGTCCTCCCGGGACTGGGCGGCCAAGGGCCCGGCCCTGCTGGGGATCCGGGCCGTCCTGGCCGAGTCCTTCGAGCGGATCCACCGGTCGAACATGATCGGCATGGGCATCCTGCCGCTGCAGTTCGCCCCGGGTCAGAGCGCCGGGTCCCTCGGCATCACCGGGACCGAGACGATCACCATCACGGGCCTCGGGGTGCTGGACGACGGTCGGGTGCCAGACACGGTGAAGGTGCAGGCCGACGACATCGTGTTCGAGATGCGCGTCCGTCTCGACACCGATCGCGATGCGGAGTACTACCGGCACGGCGGCATCACGAAGTACGTGATGCGCAAGCTTCTCGACGGGCACGACCTACGAGTCTGAAGGGCCACCGGCGCCCATGGGGTGGTCGTGGAGCTCCGCGGAGACCGCCTCCTGCGCCAGACGGCGCAGGGCGAGCAGCACGGGCTCCCACAACACGGTCCCGATGACGACGGCGGTGGCCGCCTCCTCCGGGGAGGTGCTCGGCACCCCGGCGACGTCGACCTCGGCGACCCGGTGGGCCAGGTCGGCGTAGCTGCCGAGTCGCTCCTCATCCGCCGGCTCGCCGACCTCGTCGAGCGCACGCAGGGCGTGCTCCAACTGCCGGAGCGCGGGCGCGTCGGGGTGGACCCGCCATCCCCGACGGGCGGCCAGGCTGCGGGCGCGGCTGGGCTCGAGGTCCTCGTCGACCTGCGGCGGGAGTGCGGAGTGTGCTGCACCGAGCACCTCGTGCAAGGACTCACCGGCCGCGTCGAGGCAGGCGAGCACGTCGCGGGCCGCCGCCACCGAGAGCCCGCCCACCTGCACCAGGGCGCGAGCGAGGCGGAGACGGCCGACATGGCGGTCGTCGTACTCCGCCGTCGTGGCACCCGTCGCCCTGCCCGGGGGAATCAGCCCCTCCCGCAGGTAGTACTTCACGGTGGCCACGGGGACACCCGTGACCGTC
>DASUQN010000483.1:0-2844 GCA_036280515.1 Intrasporangium sp.
GGATCCGGTCCTCCTCGAGACGGTCGACATCTACCGGTCCAAGCACATCACCTCGGTGCCCTTGTCGGAAGGGGTAGGCGCGGATCGGAGGTGTCAGCCCCTGGTCTGACGCGCCGGCTGACGGGGCCATCTAGGCTCAAGGCGTGAAGGAGGGCTCCGTCTACGACTGGTTTCAGCGTCGACCCTGGCTCCTCGACATCCCGCTCGCCGCGGTACTGGCGCTGCTGAACTCGGCCCCGTACGTCGGCTCACTGCCCGGCTACTGGGCTCTTCTCGGCCTGCTCTTCCTCACCCTTGCCGTGCGGCGCACGCGCCCCGCACTCGCCTTCGCCGCCGTCAGCCTCGCCCTCGCACTCCGCGTCATCCCGGTGAGCAACGTCCTGCCGGGAGACGTCGCCTTCCTCGTCGCGATCTACTCGCTCGCCGCCTACGAGCCCAGGCGCTGGATGCGCCTTTCCGGGCTGGGCGTGGCGGCGATCGGATCCGTGGTCGCCGGCCTCCGGTTCACCAGCGTCAACGGCGAGTTCGCCAGCGGGACCGCCGTCGTGGCGACGACGGTCGCCTGCGCGACCGCTGCGCTCTCGGCGTGGATGCTCGGTGACCTCAAACGCACGCGCCTCCAGCGCATCTCTGACCTGCGCGAGCGGGCGGAGCGGGTCGAGCGCGAGCGGGAGCGCGAGCTGCAGCTCGCCGCTCAGGAGGAGCGGGCAGCAATCGCCCGCGAGATGCACGACGTGGTTGCGCACGCGTTGTCCGTCATCGTCGTGCAAGCAGACGGGGCGGCGTATGCCGCTGAGCGCCGTCCCCGGGACACGGCGCCTCAGTCGGTGGCGGCCCTCAAGACGATCGGGGCCACGGCGCGCGACGCGCTCTCGGAGACCCGGCGGCTCGTCGGAGTGCTGCGTGATCCCACCTCGGGGGCCGAGCTCGCGCCGGCGGGTGGCCTCGAGCAGATCGGCGAGCTCGTCGAGCGGGTGCGCGCCCCCGGCATCCGGGTGACGCTGCGGGACGAGCTGGATGGACATGGCGCCGTCCCGGTCGGCGTGAGCCTGGCGGCGTACCGCGTCGTCCAGGAGGGGCTCACCAACGTGATGAAGCACGCTGGTCCCGGAGCCGCTGCCGAGGTCACCGTCGCGCGGACTCCCAGCGCGCTCCGGATCACCATCTCGGACGACGGGGTCGGTGGTGCCTCCCGAGACGATGTGCTCGGACATGGCCTCCCCGGGATGCGCGAGCGGGTGTCGTTCCACGGCGGGGTGCTCACGGCCGGCCCCCGCTCGAGCGGTGGCTGGGAGGTGCGGGCGACGCTGCCGACGACGAGCGACAGCCCGGCGCCCACGGAGTACTGGACAGCACCGGAGAAGCAGCGGTGAGTGAGCGGATCCGGGTGATGATCGTCGACGACCAGGCCCTCGTGCGGGCCGGTTTCCGGATGGTCCTCGACGCCGAGCCGGACATCGACGTGGTCGCCGAGCTGGGTGACGGCCGGGCCGCCCTCGACGCCCTTGCCGGTCGCGAGGTCGATGTCGTGCTCATGGACATCCGGATGCCTCGCCTCGACGGGATCGAGGCGACGAGGCGGATCGTGGTTCGGAGCAGGGCCGACCGCCCAGCACCGAAGGTCCTCGTCCTCACGACCTTCGACCTCGACGAGTACGTCTACGCCGCGCTGCGGGCGGGCGCCGCGGGCTTCCTGCTCAAGGACGCCGGTCCGTCGGAGCTGGTGGCCGCGATCCGTGCGGTGCACACCGGGGACGCGGTTGTCGCGCCCGGGCCGACGCGCCGGCTGCTCGACCGGTTCCTGCCGCTCATCGAGTCGCCGCCCTCCGACGCCGACCGGTCCCGGCTCGACGTCCTGACGGAGCGGGAGCACGAGGTCCTCCTCGCAGTCGGCCGCGGCCTGAACAACACCGAGATCGCCGGCTCCTTGTTCGTGGCGGAAGCCACGGTGAAGACCCACATCGGGCGGATCCTGGCCAAGCTCGGACTGCGCGATCGAGTGCAGATGGTCGTGCTCGCCTACGAGACCGGGCTGGTGCGGGTCGGAGACCACTGATCCAGACGGCGGTCCCTGCTTGGCGGCTCGGGCAGCTGGGCACGCGAGACCGACCGAGCCCAGCGGCATACGGCATGAGTGTCGTGACGAAGCGTCAGCTCGTGAGGTCCTTGGTGGCTCGCTCGGCCTTGGTCATGGCCTTCACGAGCTTTCTGTGCGCCCTTCTCTCCCTGCGGGTCATCAGCCACCTGTGCTCGAGCGCACTGGGCAGGTAGCCGGTGGACTGGCGGTAGTACTCGGCGGCCTTCCGTTCAGCCGCGACCTTGGTGCCGGCCATGATCATGCCCGAGAGAGCCGTGAATGCGACGACGTCTCGCGTCTTCGCGTTGTCGTAGTCGCCCCTCAGTGGAACTGACTTGCCGGTCGCGAGCTTCCAGCTCTTCGAGGCCAGCGTGGTCGCGAGCCTCGTCGCCACGAGTGTGGAGCCGAGGCTGAAGACTCTCCACACCATTGCGCCGAGTGGGGAGTGATGGTGCTCGTCGCGCTGCGCCGGTTCGTTCGCCGCCTTGGCCATGCAGTGACTGTACCCATGGCCCTCGGGGTAGAGTCGTCAGGACAACTGAACAGCACCACCCTTTTCACGACAGGGGAGCGCAGAAGCGCTGAGAGTGCGGCCCGTGACACCACTGCGGCCGCAGACCCTCGAACCTGCTCCGGTTAGCACCGGCGAAGGGAGTCGGTAATTCTCAGGACACCCACGTGGCTCGTCACTCGATGACGTATGCCGCTGGGTGCCCTCCCCGAGGTATCCACCCTTTTCGGAAACCACGGGAGTCACACATCATGAC
>DASUQN010000484.1:0-2662 GCA_036280515.1 Intrasporangium sp.
CTCGTCGGGTGACGCGGGATCGTGACCACGGATCTCCGCGACGATCTCGAGAGGCTCGCCGGCCATCGGCAGCACTCGCCCCTGGGCCCCGAGCAGCCGGCCGACGAGGTCGAGGCCCTGGACCGTGTCGCCGAGCAGCTCCCAGATCGAGACGATCATGAGGTTGCCGAGCGCATGACCGTTGAGCTCCCCGGAGCCGGCGAAGCGGTGCTGCAGCACGTCCCGCCAGGTGTGGCCCCAGTCCGAGTCGTCGCACAGCGCGGCGAGGGCCATGCGCAGGTCACCCGGCGGTAGGACATGGAAGTCGTCCCGCAGCCGACCGCTTGACCCGCCGTCGTCCGCGACCGTGACGACGGCGGTCAGGTGGTCCGTGAGGAGGCGCAGCGCACTGAGAGATGCGGCGAGCCCGTGTCCTCCGCCGAGAGCGACGATGTGGCGCTGGTCAGTCCGCAGCAGCCGGGCGGCAGGCGGCACCGTCACTCCCGGCCCAGGTCACGATGGACGATGAAGGTGTCGACCCCCTCGGGCTGGCCGATTCGGGCACTGAGCGCTTCGGCGGTGGCCACGGAGCGGTGCTTGCCTCCGGTACAGCCGATCGCGACGGTGACATACCGGCGTCCCTCCCGGATGTACCCCTCGATCATCGTCTCGAGCAGGGCGCTCGCCCGGTCCATGAACTCTCCGGCTCCGGCCTGCTGCATGACGTACTCGGCCACCGCCTCGTCCTGGCCGTTGAGTGGCTTGAGCTCGGGCACCCAGTACGGGTTGGGCAGGAACCGCATGTCGAGGACGACGTCGGCGTCGAGCGGGAGGCCGTACTTGAACCCGAAGCTCATCACGGCGACCCGGAGCTGCACTTTCCGGTCGCCGGCGAAGATGGACGTCAGCTTCGCCCCCAGCTGGTGGACGTTGAGTCCCGAGCTGTCGATGACCACGTCGGCGCTCGAGCGCAGGTCGAGGAGCAGCGAACGCTCGCGTTGGATGCCGTCGAGCAGTCGCCCACGGCCCTGCAGCGGATGCGGGCGGCGGACGCTCTCGAAGCGACGGACGAGCGCCTCGTCCGTCGCGTCGAGGAAGAGCACGCTCGGTCGCTCACCCCGGGCCGTGGCGGCGTCGATGGCCTCCTGCAGGTGCGCGAACCATCCGCGAGAACGGACGTCGACGACAACCGCGACCCGACGGGGCGCGGCCTCGGGATGGCGCTCCATGGAGGCAGACCGCAGCTGGGCCAGGGGCTCGAGCATCTGGGGCGGCAGGTTGTCCACGACGAGCCAGCCGAGGTCCTCGAGGACGTTGGCGGTGGTCGTCCGGCCGGCGCCGCTCATGCCCGTGACGATGACGAGCGGCGCGTCGGCGATGGTGCCCTCGCCGCGCTGCGGACTCTCGGACGTCGCGGACCGGGTGTTCATTCGAGGATCTCTCCCGTCGTGAGGCTGACGGCCGGTTGTGCCGGACCGCTTTCGGACAAGTGCGCGACGATGGCAGCCGCGAGGGCGGGCCCGATGCCAGGCACCGCCATGATGTCCTCCGCAGTGGCCACCCGGAGGCGTTTCACGGACCCGAAGTGCCTGAGCAGGGCCCGCTGTCGCGCTGCTCCCAGACCCGGCACCCCGTCGAGCTGCGAGGCCGTCATCGCCTTGGATCGCCGCTGCCGGTGGAAGGTGATGGCGAAGCGGTGCGCCTCGTCGCGGAGCCGTTGGAGCAGGTAGAGGCCCTCGCTCGTCCGCGGCAGGATGACGGGGTACTCGGTCCGCGGCAGCCAGACCTCCTCGAGCCGCTTGGCCAGGCCGACGATGGCCACCTCCTCGATGCCGAGCTCGTCGAGCACCGCCTGGGCCGCGTTGACCTGCGGCAGGCCGCCGTCGACGACGACGAGACTGGGCGGGTAGGCGAACCGTCGGGGACGCCCGGTGGCCGGGTCGATGGGCCCCGACGCCCGGTCGTCGTCATCGGCAGGAGCGCCCGCATCGGCAACGGGACCGACACCGCCACCAACGGACCCGCCGCCTGCGGCGCTGGCCGTCACGTCGCCCCCCGGCTCCACGCCGGTCGCCAGGTCGAGGTCCCCGATGCCCTCGGCCTCCTCGAGATAGCGACGGAAGCGCCGCGTCAGCACCTCGCGCATGGCGGCTGTGTCGTCCACGGTGCCTGCCTCCGGGTCCGCCGCGTGCTGGCCGTTCGCACCTCCGGACCCGTTGGCCCCGCGGACGATGAACCGCCGGTACTCGCCCTTGCGCGCCAGGCCGTCCTCGAAGACCACCATGCTCGCCACGACGTTGGTGCCCTGGACGTGGCTCACGTCGTAGCCCTCGATCCGCAGCGGTGCCTCGGCGAGGCCGAGGTAGTCCTGCAGCTCCTTGAGGGCCTGGCTGCGCAAGGTGAGGTCGCCGGCGCGCGCCACCTTGTGCCGGGCCAGGGACTGCTCTGCATTGCGCCTGACCGTCTCCATCAGGCTCCGCTTGTCGCCGCGTTGCGGGACGCGCACGGAGACGGCCGAGCCGCGCAGCCCGGAGAGCCAGGCCGCGACCGCCTCCCGGTCGGTCGGCAGGATCGGGACCAGGACCTCGCGGGGCACCACGTTGCGGTCGCCGTTCTCGGTGTCGACGTCACCGTAGACCTGCTGGAGCAGGTGCTCGATGAGCAGCGGCAGGTCCTCGCTCTC
>DASUQN010000485.1:0-9961 GCA_036280515.1 Intrasporangium sp.
GGCGAGCTCGAGGTTGACCGGAGGCCCTCGCGCCCGAAGGCGTCTAGCGCGTTGAATCCGTGCAGCCATGCCCTTGACCAGTCCTGGGCCAGCTGCGACCAGTAGAGCCGACCGTCCTCGAACAGGTCGGACGTGGTGTACTCACGAGACCTCATCCGGGAGGTCACGTCCTCGATGAACTCGACGTACGCGTCGGCAGATTCAGAGAAATGGTCCACGCACTGCCTGAGGCTCTCGGTCAGCAGCGGGAAGCCGGGCAGAGTCCCTGGTCCGCGGGGCTTGGGGTCGCCCTTCGTCCCGCCCTGCACCGCTGCTCGCACCCAGTCGGTCCAGAACGGACAGACCCACTCGGCCACCTGGTCCCAGAGGAAGTTCGTGAAGCTGACTATCTTGAGGACCCTCACACTGCAGCGGTCGTGGCCCTGGTTCTTGCCCAGGTTGTTGACCAGGATGAAGCCGCGATCCACGTCGAGCTGGTTGTCCACACTGAGCGCGAGATCGTAGGTCATGCCGGCAGCGCGATCCCCTTCCTGCCAGTAGTCGCAGTGCAGCAGCGTCGTGATGTCCCGGAGCGGCAGCTGCACCACTTCACGGAAGAGACCGTGCCAGTGCGGGTGACCGGGGCGTCCCAAGGGGATCGGTTCGGGTGTCTCGACGAGCCTCATCTGCTTGAAGAACAGCGGACCCCACTGGTCCCAGTGCCGAGGGTCGAGCCAACTGGCCAGATCTCCGAAGTCGGCATCGGTCTCGAACTCGGAGTAGATCCACGTGGCCGACAGGTTGCCGATCCGCACCTCCCTGGTGTCGCAGACACTCTCGCTGATGAAGGCGGCCTCGCGGCCGAGGAGCCCGACCGCTCGCAGCGCAGGGCCAACGCCCTCTCGCCCATCGGCGAGTTGCTTCACTCTCTCGAGCAGGTCGCGGGGGTCCAGCGTGCGGCGGTCCGGAGGGACGAGGTCCGCCAGCCCGACGTACGCGTCCTCGTGGTCACCGCGACCCGGGTAGTCCGCCTTCGCCAGCTCGTAGAGCACCGCCAGGCGAGCCGAGGCGGGTATCTCGTCAGGGTGGGCTGCGACGACCTCCAAGGCTTGGCGCAGTGGGACCGGCTGGTACCCGGGTATCCTCCCGACGTCAACGGAGCCCGCGTGGATGTGCAGACTCAGCAGCGCGTGGTAGGGCGTCACGGCGCTCTGGTCCGCAGCCGGTTCCCGGGAACGATCTGCCATGGCGGGGCCCCTTGCCCTCACGTCAGGGGCGCCAGTGGAGCACGCCCCCCTGATCCTCAACACACCAGTGTATGGACGCTCACATCGGTTGTCCGGGGAACGCGGCAGGCCCGTGCCATCACGGACCTCACCCGACGGCCCTCAGCGCAGCACGGCGGCGAGGGCTCGGGCGGCTCGCTCGAGCCGCGGCCCGGCGAGTGCGGGGTCGATCGGCTCGAGCGCAACGACGCCGACCGAGGCCTCGACGACACGGTCCGGCTGACCCGTCTCGGTGGGTGGCAGGACGGGAACGGCGAGTCCGTGGGCCCCCGGCTGGATCTCACCGACGCTGACGACGAGGTCCGCGGATCCGGCGCGACCGCCGAGGATGGCTCGGCCGGCCGCTCCCCTGTCGAGCGGATGCCGGGCGCCGGAGCGGTAGGCCACGTGGAAGTCGGTCCACGTCGGTTCGACGACGACGAGGGCCAGCGCTTCGTCACCCTCGGACACCGTCAGATGGGCGGTGGCTCCCACCGCGTCGGCCAGCTCCTGGAGGATCGGACGGGCCTCGGTCCGGACGAGGGGGGTGACCGCGGCGGCGAGCCGGCTGACCCCGAGGCCGAGGCGGACCCGCCCATCTGGCCGTCTGGTGACGAGGTAGTGGGCCTCGAGCGCCGTGACGAGCCGATAGACGACGGGGCGGCCGACATCGAGCTGCGCGGCCAGCTCGGTGATCGTCAGGCCGCTGGCCCGGTCCGGACGGGCCAGCAGCTCGAGCAGCTGGATCCCACGGTCCAGCGTCTTGGAGCTCTCGGGCGCCCGCCGTGCAGCTGCAGGAGGGGCTGGATCAGCCCCGTCGAGGGCCATCACCCCACCGAGTGGTGGTCTCCGCCGGTGACCTGGTCGCCGGCCCCCGACTGAGCGCTCGCCTGCCTCCCGACGCCTCGGGACCACGACAAGGCGTAGGCCCCGTCGTCGGCTGCCAGCCCGGCCTCACCGAGCTCCAGCGGCCGGAACGTGTCCACCATGACGGCCAGCTCGTCGAAGTACTCCACGCCGATCGACCCCTCGGTCGCGCCTGGCTGCGGTCCGTGCGCGTGCCCGCCCGGGTGGACCGAGATCGAACCGCGGCCGATGCCGGAGCCCTTCCGGGCCTCGTAGTCGCCGTCGACGTAGAACATGATCTCGTCGCTGTCGACGTTGGAGTGGTAGTACGGCACCGGGATCGACAGCGGGTGGTAGTCGACCTTGCGCGGCACGAAGTTGCAGACGACGAAGCCCATCCCCTCGAAGACCTGGTGCACGGGCGGCGGCTGGTGCACGCGTCCCGTGATCGGCTCGAAGTCGCGGACGTTGAAGACGTAGGGGTAGAGGCACCCGTCCCATCCGACGACGTCGAGCGGGTGGAAGGGCAGCACGTGAATGGACCCGACGACGACGCTGCCCGCCCCTCGCCCGCGGTGCTTGATGTAGACCTCGGTCTCCTCGTCGGCGCTCGCGCCGATGTCCTCTGCCAGCAGGGGTCCCCCAGGGCCGCGCAGGTCTCGCTCGCAGTACGGTGCGTGCTCGAGAAGCTGGCCATACCTGCTCAGGTAGCGCTTCGGCGGCGAGATGTGGCTGTTGGCCTCGATGCAGTAGGCCCGGAGCGGGTTGGCGGCATCCTCGACCGGCAGCCACCGGTGCGTCGTCGCCCGGGGAATGATCACGTAGTCGCCCTCGGCGACGTCGAAGGCGCCGAAGACCGTCTGGACGTGAGCCGCACCGCGCTCGACGTAGACACACTCGTCGCCCATGGCGTTGCGGTACCACGGGCTGGGCCGGGCGGCGACGGCGTAGGAGATCCGCACGTCGCCGTTGCCGAGGACGAGCCGCCGGCCGGTGACGACGTCGGCCCCCTGCACGGCCGCGTCGTCGAAGAGGTCGTGCAGCTTGAGGTGCCTGGGCGTCAAGGGGTGGTTCGGTGTCGTCGACTGGTCCCGCACGTCCCACACCCGCGACGCCGAGACGGTCGAAGGGATGTTGCGGTGGTAGAGCAGGGACGAGTCGGAGGAGAAGCCTTCCTCGCCCATGAGCTCCTCGTAGTAGAGCTCGCCTCCATCACGGCGGTGCTGGGTGTGCCGCTTGGGCGGGATGTCTCCCGTTGCCCGGTAGTACGCCATGTCTGCCCCTTGGTCGTCGCGGGCGTCCGTTTTTCGGACGTTGGTGTCTCCCTCAAGACACACTGGAGTACCCTCCGGGACATGTCAAGGTCGACCGGCTTTCCACACCACGCTCGGATCTTCGAGCACCTCGTCGACGATGCGGCCATCTTCCCGCCGGGGTTGGCACCCCTGGACGTGGCCGTCCTTGAGCACCTCGACCTCCGGGATGGGCCGTATGCCGCTCAGCTCGGTCCGCTGCTCGTGCCGGCCACCGCGGCGGCTGAGGTGGCCGCCCTTGCCGCTCGTGACCCTCGCGCGGTGCGCTCGCCGATTCAGGTCGGTCTCATCGTGCGCCCGGGCGGGTCGCTCGAGCCGCTGACCCACGCGGTCCACCTGCTGGCGGACGAGCACGCCGTGCACGTCGCGAGCGTCGAGGTCGGCTGGTCGCCGGACTGGCGGCAGGTGCTCGAGCTCGGGGTGCCCGTCGTGGTCGAGGTCGGACGCGGTGCAGCCCAGGTGCAGGGACTGGACGAGATCGCCGACGCAGGCAACCACGAGGCGCGGGTCCGAGCCAAGTTCCGCACCGGCGAGACGCCGACGTGGCCGTGGCCCGACGAGGCGGCGCTGGCCGGCTTCTTCCACGAGACCGTGGCGCGGGGTCTGGCGTTCAAGCTCACGGGCGGCCTGCACCACGTCGTGCGCGGGGATGACGGTGGGGAGCCCATGCACGGCCTGCTCAACGTCCTCGTGGCCACCCATGACGCCCTCGAGGGAGACGGGACTGCCCATCTCGAGCGCACTCTCGGAGTCACCGACGTCGAGCACCTCGTCGAGCGCGTGACCGCCCTCCACGCCGAGAACATCGAGCGGCTCCGCGCGTCCTTCACCGGCTTCGGCTGTTGCGGCGTCCTCGATCCCCTGACCGAGCTGGAGGCCCTCGGCCTCCTCCCCGAAAGGACCACTGCGTGACCACCTGGCTCGACGTCTCCCCCGACCACCTCTTCGGCATCGACAACCTCCCCTACGGGGTGTTCTCCACCAGCAGTGACGCCACCAGGCGCGTCGGGGTCAGGATCGGCGACGTCGTCCTCGACGCGGGCGCCGTCGCAGCGATCGGTCGCGACGCCGGCCGGGTGGGTGCCGGCCCCGATCTCGCGGCCGCCTGGCAGACCGCGAGCCTCAACGCGTTCCTCGCGCTGGGCCGGCCGGCGTGGACCATCGCGCGCGAGTGGCTGACCGAGATCCTCACCGACGACGTGCACCGCGCCCGCGTGGAGCCCCACCTGCACCGCGTCGAGACCGTCACGATGCACCTGCCGATCGAGGTCGCCGACTACGTCGACTTCTACGCCAGCGAGGACCATGCGTCCAACGTCGGCAAGATCTTCCGGCCGGACAATGCCGCGCTGCCGCCGAACTGGAAGCACCTGCCCATCGGCTACCACGGTCGCTCCGGCACGGTCATCGTCTCGGGGACCGACGTCGTGCGCCCCAACGGTCAGCGCAAGGCACCGAGCGATCCCACCCCGGTCTTCGGTCCGAGCATCCGCCTCGACATCGAGGCCGAGCTGGGCTACGTCGTCGGCGGAGCCACCGAGGTCGGGACTCCGGTCTCCGTCGACGAGGCGACCGACCACCTCTTCGGCGTGGTCCTCCTCAACGACTGGAGCGCTCGAGACATCCAGGCGTGGGAGTACGTCCCTCTGGGCCCCTTCCTCGGCAAGTCCTTCGCGACCTCGATCTCGGCGTGGGTGACGCCCCTCGACGCGCTGGCGCAGGCCCGGTTGGCCCTGCCCGGGCAGGACGAGCCGGCCATCCTGCCCTATCTCGAGGGGCCGACCTTCGCACTCGACATCCATCTCGAGGTCGCTCTCAACGGCACTGTCGTCTCCCGACCGGAGTACGCGGGCATGTACTGGTCGCCCGTGCAGATGCTCGCGCACCTGACCGTCAACGGCGCATCCCTGCGCAATGGTGACCTCTTCGGCTCCGGCACTGTCAGTGGGTCGGAGAAGGGCACACGGGGCAGCCTGCTCGAGCTCACCTGGAACGGCACGGAGCCGCTCACCCTCGAGGACGGCTCGACGCGCGGCTTCCTCGAGGACGGCGACACCGTGACGATCACCGCCTGGGCCCCCGGACCGGACGGCGCCCGGATCGGCCTCGGCGACGTCTCGGGGACGATCCGCCCAGCCCCGGACGACCGGCCGGCGTCCGGGCGGGACAACTGACGGGACCAGGGTCCTTTCGAACGGCATCCGCGCAGCGGAACCTCAGCCCGTCCCGTCAGTCGTCCCGTGGGCCGCAGGGGTCAGTGCACGAGATCAGTGCAGGACGACGGGGGCCACGCTCTGGTCCGGACCGTCGCCCTCCACGTCGTCGAGCAGGTGGGACACCTCCCGCCGGCGTGGCAGGAAGAGCGCAGGAATCAGCGTCAGGGTGACGAGGACCGCGGCCACGAGGAACGTCCCGGCGAAGGCTTCGGCAGCCTGCTCGAGCCCCTCCGCCACGGCAGCCGGACCACCGATCTGCCCGGCGATGGACGGGTCGCGCCACGTGGCGATGGCGGGTCCGGCGAGCGGCTGCTCGGCGAGCAGGTTGGTGAAGACGACCGAGATGACGGCGATGCCGATGGAGCTGGCGACCTGCTGGCTGATGTTGAGCAGCGTCGAGCCGCGGGCAACCTGGTGCGACGTCAGGGTCCTCAGTGCCGACGTCATGAGCGGCATCATCGTCGCACCCATGCCGAGACCCATGATGAACAGGACCGGGATGAGGTAGCCCCAGTACGGCGTGTCAGCGGTGACCTGGGTCAGTGCGAACATGCCGCCCACGATGAGCAGCAGGCCGACGGGCACGATGCGGCCCACGGGGAACCGGTCCGCGAGCGCGCCGGCGATGGGCATGGTGACCATCGCACCGACGCCCTGTGCCGCGACCAGCCAGCCGGAGTCGACCGGGGACTCGCCCCGGACGAGCTGGAAGTACGTCGGCACGAGGAAGAGCGCCCCGAAGAAGGAGGCCGCGAAGAGGAACATCGTGATCGTCGCGACCGTGAAGTTGCGGTTGACGAAGAGGCGCAGGTCGAGCAGCGGGTGCTTCGGCCGGAAGCTGTAGAGGACGAATGCGAGCATCATGAGCACGCCGATCGTCGCGGGCACGCCGACCTTGACCGAGAAGAAGGTGCCCTCCCCGGGGATGGAGCTGATCCCGTAGAGGAAGAGCGCGAGACCGGGCGACATGAGGAGCATGCCGATGACGTCGAACGACTCGGACGGCTCCGGCCGGTCCTTCGGCAGGGCGAGCCAGGCGTAGGCGATCGCGGCGATGCCGAGGGGCAGGTTGATCAGGAAGATCCAGTGCCACGAGTAGTGGTCGATGAGCCAGCCGCCGAGAATCGGGCCGAAGATGGGGCCGAGGAGCATGGGGACGCCGAGGATCGCCATGAGCCGGCCCATGCGCGCGGGGCCAGCAGCCTTCGTCAGGATGGTCATGCCAACGGGCATGAGGAGTCCTCCACCGAGCCCTTGCAGGACCCGGAAGAGGATGAGCATGCCGATCGAGTCGGCCGTTGCGCAGAGAGCCGAGCCGGCCGTGAAGAGCGCGAGAGCGAGCATGTAGACCCGCTTCGTGCCGAAGCGGTCCGCGGCCCAGCCGGTCAGCGGGATGACGGTCGCGAGCGCGAGCGTGTACGCCGTGATCGTCCACGCGACGGTGGAGTACGGAAGCGGATTGGCCGGGTCGGTCGAGAACACCTCGACGAAGGTCGGCAGGGCGACGTTGACGACGGTGATGTCGAGGATCGACATGATGGAGCCGAGGACGACGACGCCGGCCAACTTGAGGACGGTGGCGTCGATCTTGTCCGGGTACTGCTCCGTTCCCCCGGGTTGGCTGGTCGTCGAGGTGGGTGCGGACACGGGTCCCCCTGGTCGTGGAGTTGCTTGGCAGTGGAGAGTTGGCCGAGCTGGCCATCGGCGTCGTTGCCGCAGCAGCGCAGATTCGCGCGCACGCCATTGTGCAACGACACCGCTCCCCGTCCCAAAGGCTTATTTGGGAGACGCGGGTCAGCCGCGGGTCACGTCGGGCGCCGCGGCTGCTTCCCCTCCGTGACGAGGGTGTTGGCCACCTTGTCGTGCAGGGCCTGACGGCGGCCGTCCCACAGGGGCCACAGGAGATCGACGAGGTTGAGCAGACCGATGAACGTTCCGACCAAGGGGATGACTCGGCGCTTGATCGCCGTGGGCAGGTCGATCGGGCCGGGCCGGTCGGCGTGGCGCACGCTGATTCTCAGCATCATCTTGCCGGGCGTCTGTGCCACGGTCACCCAGAAGGCGATGGCGTAGATCGACGCGACCAGCCACGACAGCAGTCCGACCTTGATCGACACGCCCGCGATGGATGACACGAAGTCGTTCAGCGCGGCCTGGTCGCCGGACTCGATGCCGGCGCTGAACTCGTCGACGAGGTCGGTGTACTCGGGCACGAAGACGGGCGTCAGGAAGGCGAGGATGACGCCGAGAATGATGCCGTCGAGCAGATAGGCGAGCACCCGCTTTCCCCAGGATGCGATCGGGACGCCGTCCGAGGTGACCGGCCCTCGGAGCCACTGCTGGGCCTGCGGGGCGCCCGGGTACTGACCCGCCCCCGGGTATCCGGGGTGCTGCTGGTACTGCTGGTTCTGCTGTGCCGGGTACTGCTGGTACTGCTGGCTCTCCCGGCCCTGCTGCTCGCCGCTCGGGACCTGCCACGAGCCCCCTTGGGGCAGCGGAGCCGTCGGCGGCTGCTGCTGGGGCTGGCCGATCGTCGACTGCGATGCCGTCGGTGACTTCTTCGGTGCGGTGTGGCTCGTCCAGGTCACCCCATCCCAGTAGCGGAGCAGGTCGGGATTGCTGGGGTCGTCGTACCACCCTGAGGGCTGCTGGCTCATGCCCCAACTCTGCCATGAAGCGGGGCCCTCGCCGTTCATCGACGTCGCGATCCACCACGCTCGCGCCGGAGGCCGTCCAGGCCCCACGACGTGATCTCGGTCGGGGTCACCCTGATGGCTGCGGCCTTCTCGTCCACCCGGGCGTCACCGCGAATGATGACCGCCCATGGCGCCCACCCTTGGGACGTGTCGACCCCGTCGATGGCGACGGCGGCGACTCGCGTGGCCCGCACGTGCCGGACGCGCCGCGTGCCCAGCACGTCGTACCCATCGAGCACGAGCTCGCCGGCGGCGACGTCCCATGACCAGCCCGTCGGCACGACATGCGGCATGCCCTGCGCGTCCACGGTGGCGATGCGCCCGAGAGCCAACGGCGGTGGGTCGGTGAGGAAGGCCAGTTGCTCGGGGGTCGGCGCGGCCATCAGGGCCGCCCGCCGGTGCTGGCCCGCCGGACCTGGACGAACCAGGTGACTCCCGTGACGAGGTGCATGGCTGCGAGGAACACCTTGGTTCCGGTCGAGGCCGTCGCGGCGAGCGGCATTGCCACGGTCACCATGCCGATGAGAAGGCCCGTGAGAGCCAACCGCGGCCACCAGCGTTCGGGGGCGCCCCGCGTGGCGGCGAGCAGGCCGGACCCGAGCAGGACCGGTAGGACGGTCATGGCGGCGACCATCCCGGCCCCGATGGTCAGGACGTCCGCAGGCGTCCTCCCCGGGGGAACGACGACAAAGTCGACCCCGAGCGATCTGCCGAGGCCCCAGAGGAGCGTGTTGAGCACCGCCGCGACCAGGCCAATGGCGAGGACTCGGCGTGAGACGGAGACGACCCGGGGGCGAACAGTCGGCGTTCCGCCCGCAGTGAGGCTGACCATGATTGGCCTCCTAAATGGTTGAGATGATCAATTACTGCCAGCGTCAGCCCATCAGTTGATGTTGTCAACCATTTATTCGCCCCACTACCATTCCGTCATGACGAGCTTGGGTTCGCGCAGGGCTGCCGAGGCGGCCGCGCTCTCCGGGCGCCTCTTTCAGGTCGTGGACCGGGCCAGGACGGACTTCGAGGCTGTTGCCGCCGGGCTCGGCCTCACCGGGCAGCAGGCTCGGGCGCTGCTGTTCCTGCACGAACCGCGTCCGATGAGCGACCTCGCGGACCACCTCCAGTGCGACCGCTCCAACATCACGGGGATCGCCGACCGGCTGGAGCGCGCTGGAGCGATCGACCGTGTCGCGGGCGCGGACCGGCGCGTCAAGCTCCTTCGGCTCACCGCCGCAGGCGAGCACCAGCGGGAGCAGCTCGCCGAAGCCGTCAGCCGCGGGTCCACGGTCATGGCGAAGCTGAACAAGCAGCAGCGCGGCCAGCTCGCTGAGCTGCTGGACGCGCTGCTTGCCGACTGACGGCTAGAGGTTGCCGCGCTTCTCCTGCTCGCGCTCGATCGACTCGAAGAGGGCCTTGAAATTGCCCTTGCCGAAGCCGAGCGACCCGTGCCGCTCAATGATCTCGAAGAACACCGTCGGACGGTCGCCGAGCGGCTTCGTGAAGATCTGCAGCAGGTAGCCGTCCTCGTCGCGGTCGACGAGGATCTTGCGCTGCTTCAGCTCCTCGATCGGCACGCGGACCTCGCCGATGCGAGCGCGCAGCTCGGGGTCGTCGTAGTACGCGTCGGGCGTCTCGAGGAACTCGACGCC
>DASUQN010000486.1:0-16924 GCA_036280515.1 Intrasporangium sp.
GGTCGCTACGTCTTCATCGAGATGAACCCGCGCATCCAGGTCGAGCACACGGTCACCGAGGAGGTCACGGACATCGACCTCGTCGTCCTCCAGCTGCAGCTTGCCTCGGGCGAGACGCTCGCCGGCCTCGGGATCCGGCAGGAGGACATCATCCCGCGCGGCTACGCGATGCAGTGCCGGATCACGACGGAGGACCCGGCCAACGGGTTCCGTCCCGATGCCGGCACCATCACGACGTACCGGTCCGCTGGAGGGAGCGGGGTCCGGCTCGACGGCGGCACGATCTTCGTCGGCGCCGAGGTGAGCGCCCACTTCGACTCGATGCTCGTCAAGCTGACGTGCCGCGGACGCACCTTCCCCGTGGCGGTGCGCCGCGCACAGCGGGCCCTCGCCGAGTTCCGGATCCGGGGCGTGGCGACGAACATCCCCTTCCTGCAGGCCGTGCTCGCGGACCCCGCCTTCCAGGACGGCCGGGCGACGACCTCGTTCATCGACGAGCGACCCGAGCTGCTCACCGCGAGGGTCTCGGCCGACCGGGCGACCAGGCTGCTCACCTACCTCGCCGAGGTCACGGTCAACCAGCCCAACGGCCCCGCCACGACGAGGGTGCGCCCCCGCTCGAAGCTGCCTCCCTTGCCGGACCAGGCGGTGCCCCGGGGATCCCGGGACGTACTCCTCGAGATCGGTCCTGCCGAGTTCTCTCGCCGACTGCGCGAGCGGACCCAGGTGGGGGTGACGGACACGACCTTCCGCGATGCCCACCAGTCACTCCTCGCCACCCGGATGCGCACGCGCGACCTGCTCCATGTCGCAGGTCACGTCGCCCATCTGACCCCGCAGCTGCTCTCCGTCGAGGCGTGGGGCGGTGCTACCTACGACGTGGCGCTGCGGTTTCTCGCGGAGGACCCGTGGGAGCGTCTCGCGGCCCTCCGGGAGGCGATGCCCAACGTGCCGCTCCAGATGCTGCTGCGGGGGCGCAACACCGTGGGCTACACGCCCTACCCAACCGCCGTGACCGACGCCTTCGTCCGGGAAGCGGCCCGCACCGGGCTGGACATCTTCCGGATCTTCGACTCGCTCAACGACGTGACCCAGATGAGGCCCGCCGTCGAGGCGGTCCTCGAGACGGGGACGTCCGTCGCCGAGGTGGCGCTCTGCTACACCGGCGACCTGCTCTCACCGGACGAGAAGCTCTACACCCTTGACTACTACCTACGGCTCGCCGAGCAGATCGTCGAGACGGGGGCGCACATCCTCGCCATCAAGGACATGGCCGGGCTGCTGCGTGCCCCCGCGGCGGCGCGTCTGGTGACCGCCCTTCGGGAGCGCTTCGACCTGCCGGTCCACCTGCACACACACGACACGGCCGGGGGACAGGTCGGCACGCTGCTCGCGGCGATCAGCGCCGGCGTGGACGCTGTCGACGCCGCCACCGCCACCATGGCCGGGACGACGTCGCAGCCACCGCTCTCCGCCTTGGTCGCCGCGACCGACCACACCGACCGGCCCACCGGACTCGACATCCACAACGTCTTCGCCCTCGAGCCCTACTGGGAGGCGACCCGGCATCTCTACCGGCCGTTCGAGTCCGGTCTGGAGTCGCCGACCGGTCGCGTCTACTTCCACGAGATCCCTGGGGGACAGCTGTCCAACCTGCGCCAACAGGCCATCGCCCTCGGCCTCGGGGACCGGTTCGAGGCGATCGAGGACATGTACGCCGCGGCAAACCGGATCCTCGGCAACCTGGTCAAGGTGACGCCGAGCAGCAAGGTCGTCGGCGACCTCGCACTCGCGCTCGTGGGCGCTGGTGCCGATCCGGCAGACTTCGAGGCGGAGCCGCAGAAGTACGACATCCCGGACTCCGTCATCGGCTTCCTCAACGGTGAGCTGGGTGACCCGCCGGGAGGGTGGCCGGAGCCGTTCCGGACCAAGGCCCTCGCGGGACGCCAGGCGAAGCCGCGCCTCACGGAGCTCACTCCCGAGCAGGAGCAGGCCTTGGCCGCCGACCCGCGCCGCGCCCTCAACCACCTCCTCTTCCCCGGCCCAGCCAAGGAGTTCGAAGCCTCCCGCGAGGCCTATGGCGACCTCTCCGTCCTCGGCACCGTCGAGTTCCTCCACGGCCTCGTCCATGGCGAGGAGTACGAGGTCGACATCGAGCAGGGCAAGCGCCTCATCATCGGGGTCCAGTCGATCGGCGAGGCCGACTCCAAGGGTATGCGCACCGTGATGTGCACGCTCGGTGGGCAGTTCCGACCGATCCAGGTGCGCGACCGGTCGGTCGAGGCCGACGTCAAGTCCGCCGAGAAGGCCGATCCCGCAGTCCCCGGACAGGTCCCGGCACCCTTCGCGGGCGTCGTGACCCTCACCGTCTCGGACGGTGACACCGTCGAGGCCGGCGGGGTCGTCGCCACGATCGAGGCGATGAAGATGGAGGCCAACATCACGACACCCACAGCCGGCACCGTCTCCCGGGTCGCGATCGCGGCGCAGCAGCAGGTGGAGGGCGGCGACCTCCTCGTCGTCATCGGCTGACGCGGCGGGTGCGGATCGAGCGGGCGCCGACCATCGGGCCCCGGCCCGATTGTCCGAGGGGTCGCGCTCCCGATCGAGCCGACCATCGGGCCCCGGTCCGATTGTCGGAGGACGCCGAGCCGTGACCTCAGCGGAGGACGGGCAGCGTCTGGTCCTGCGCGAGCACCCCGCGGAAGAGGTCTCCGTTCGTCTCGAGTCGGTCCAGGATGGTGCGGATCGTGAAGCGGTCGGAGCGCAGGTCCGGGTCGTCGAGCTCGTCCCAGGTGATCGGAGCCGACACCGGCGCTCCCGCCGAGGCTCGCGGACTGTACGGGGCGACGAGCGTCTTGTTGACGGCGTTCTGGGTGTAGTCGAGGCGGGCCAGGCCGCGGCGCTCGCGCTTCTGCCACTTCCAGCTGACGAGATCCGGCTGGGCGGCGCCGATCGTCCTCGAGACCCTCTCTGCCCACTCGCGCGTCTCGTCGAAGCCGGGACCGGGCGCGATCGGCACCCACACCTGGATGCCGCGCCGCCCGGTCACCTTGGGGTAGGCCCGCAGGCGCAGGTGCTCGAAGGCCGTTCGGTGCAGGCGGGCCAACCCGACCACCTCGTCCCACGACGTGCGCTCACCTGGATCGATGTCGAAAAGCACATATGAGGGCAGATCAGGTGCATCGGTGGGCGAGGTCCACGGATGCCACTCGAGCGCCCCGAAGCCGGCCACCCAGACGAGCGTCGCCGGCTCGTCGACGACGACGTAGTACTGGGTCTCATCGGCGTCCGCGTCCTCGTTGTGCCAGCGGCTGACCCACTCAGGGGCGTGGTCCGGAACCTCCTTGTGCCAGAAGCCCTTCTTGGCCGCTCCGTCCGGGTAGCGGTGCATGTTCAGGGCACGACCGCGAAGGTAGGGCAACAGGACCGGCGCGATCCGGGCTGCATAGGCGAGCAGCTCGCGCTTCGTCACCGGCTCCCCGCCAGCTCGGGCGGGAAACAGCTCCTTGTCGAGGTTCGTGACCTTCAGCGTCCGGCCAAAGACCTCCCACGTCCCTTGGCGGCCGAGGTCTGCGAGTGCTTCCAGCGCGTCCTCGGTCGGGCCTTCGACGAGCTGACCATGGGCCGGCACGGAGGCCTCGGCGGCGGGCAGGTCCGAGCGCCAGAGCCGGTCCGGTGCCGCCTTGACCTCGTCGTTGGTGCGACCACTGAGGACGGACGTGGGGTGGTCCTCCGCGTCCCAGCCGCTGACGGCATCGGCATCGTGCTTGTGCAGGAGGAGCCACTGCTCCTTGTCCGAGGGACGCTCGGGGCGGCCGGTGCGCACCAGGGCGAACCGGCCGCGTAGCCGCTCGCCGAACAGGTCCAGGTGCAGCTCGCCCGTGCGCACCGCCTCTGCTGGGTCCTCGGTCTCGTGCGGTCGCCACGTCCCGCGGTCCCAGACGATGACGTCGCCACCGCCGTACTCGCCTGCCGGGATGACGCCCTCGAAGAGCTCGTACTCCATGGGGTGGTCCTCGACGTGGACGGCGAGGCGGCGTACGTCCGGGTCGAGGGTCGGTCCCTTCGGGACCGCCCAGCTCGCCAGTACGCCGTCCATCTCGAGACGGAAGTCGTAGTGGAGGCGACGGGCCCGGTGGCGCTGCACGACGAAGCGGCGCAGCCCATCGTCGGATGGGCGCGCGGCGGTGGATCCGGTGCCCGAGGGCTCGGGCGTCCGGTCGAAGTCACGCTTGCGACGGTACGGCTCGAGCAGCTCGTGTGGATCCCTGGCCATACCCCTGCCCTACCCGGCGGACGACACCCTCATCGTGAACCGGAGGAGGACCCGCCACCAGCGGAGTCGCCGTGGCGACTGCGAACGCGGTCGATGAGCCAGGACGACAGGGTCGCCGCCACCGCGCCGAGCAGCACCAGCCCGCCGAACATCAGCACCGCGGCCACCCATCGACCGGCGGGGGTGATCGGGTAGTAGTCGCCGTAGCCGACCGACGTGACCGTCACCACGACCCACCAGACGGCGTCGCCGAAGTGACGGATGTTGGCCTCCGGTGCGTTCTGTTCGGCGTCGAGCACCGCGAGCGCGCCCATGAAGGTCAGCAGAACAGTGGTCGCCATCCCGTAGATCGTCAATCGACTCCGCACGGCTCCTCCGGTCTCGCCACGGAGTGCTGGGACGAGCCGCAGCAACCGCAGGAGCAGCAGGGGGCGCAGGGAAGGCACGAGAACGGCCGCCAGGTGGCCCAGGTGGGTGCGAAACCATTCGCCGCGAGGCCGCGCCAGCACGATGCAGACGGCATACTCCGCGGCGAAGATCAGCCAGATCACGCTGAGGAGAAAGCGCGGGAGCGCGTCATCCGGCGGCTGCAGATTCGCGATGACCACCCATGCGTAGAGCACCGTGAAGATCACGGCCGCGGCAACCAGCGGCCACTCCGACAGTCGCTGCCAGCGACTCAGCACCATGGGACGACTGTAGGGCGGCGCTCGCCGCGACTCGGTGCGCGACAGGCAGGTTCATCCGGTCAGGATGATGCCGCGTGACGACCGCCCGCCCAACAATCGGTGAGCACCTGAGGAGGCGCGTCATGAAAGACGGATACCCGCTCATCGAGGACCACGGGCTGATTGGGGACCTCCAGACCTCGGCGCTGGTGTCGACCGAGGGCTCCATCGACTGGTTCTGTGCACCCCGGTTCGATTCGCCGAGTGTGTTCGGGGCCCTGCTCGACAAGGACAAGGGCGGGTACTGCCGCATCCGGCCGATCGCCGACGAGTTCACCACCAAACAGCTCTACTTTCCCGACACCGCTGCCCTCGTCACCCGGTACCTGACCGAAGAGGGCGTTGGCGAGGTCATCGACTTCATGCCGGTGACGAGCTCGAGCGAGCCGGCGGAACACCACCGGATCGTGCGGATGCTGCGATGCATCCGGGGGCAGATGACGTTCGACGTCGAAATCGCGCCACGCTTCGACTACGGCCGCGAACCGCACGAGACCCAGGTCAGCGAAGGGGGGGTCGTCTTCCGCGGGGAGGGCACCACGATGGCGGTCAGCTTCGTTCGGGAACCGTGGGACGAGAAAGTGGGCCGCGGCGCCGTGGATGAGTCCGGCGACGTGCGCGCCGAACTGACGCTCCGCTCGGGGGAGGCGCGCGGGATGATCCTCGACGTCGGGTCAAGCGAGGCGCGCGAGACGCGTGTTGGTGAGGTGTGGGAACTCTTCAACGGCACCGTGGAGTTCTGGACGACCTGGCTCGAACAATGCACCTACACCGGGCGTTGGCGGGAGATGGTGAACCGTTCCGCGATCACCCTGAAGCTGATGACCTACGCGCCCAGCGGAGGATTGGTCGCCGCGCCGACGGCCGCACTGCCTGAGCAGATCGGTGGCGAACGCAACTGGGACTATCGGTTCACGTGGGTCCGGGACGCGTCCTTCTCGGTGTACGCGCTGCTCGCACTGGGCTTCATGGACGAAGCAGTGGCCTTCGGCGTGTGGATGCGGGACCGGGTCCTGGACACCCATGCGAATGGCGGGGCGCCACTGAGCATCATGTACCGCATCGACGGGTCCAGCGAGCTGAGCGAGGAGAGCCTCGAGCACTGGGCGGGCTACCGCAACTCCTTCCCGGTTCGGATCGGCAACGGGGCAGCCGACCAGCTGCAGCTCGACATCTATGGCGAGATGATGGACAGCCTCTACTCCGCTGACCAACGCGGCTCCCACATGGCCTACGAGGGATGGCTCAAGGTGTGCGGCGTGCTCGACTGGCTCGTCGACCACTGGGACCAGCCCGAGGAGGGCATCTGGGAGACTCGAGGCGGGCGGCAGAACTTCACCTTCGGCCGCTTGATGAGCTGGGTCGCTTTCGATCGCGGCATCCGCCTCGCCACCAAGCGAGGATGGCCAGGATCCGTCGACAGCTGGACCGCGGCACGAGACGCGGTGTACCGGCAGATCATGGAGAAGGGCTGGAGTGCCGAACGTCAGGCGTTCGTGCAGCACTACGACACGCAGGTGCTGGATGCCTCGCTCCTGCGCATGGCCGCGCTCGGGTTCATCAGCCCCACCGACCCCATGTGGCAGTCCACCCTCGACGCGATGGACGAGGAACTGGTGACCGACAGCCTCGTCTACCGGTACGACCCCGAAGCCTCGCCGGACGGCCTGCGCGGCTCAGAGGGCACGTTCTCGCTCTGCACCTTCACGTACGTCGAGGCGCTCGCCGGAGCCGGCCGGCTCGACAAGGCGCGGATCACCTTCGAGAAGATGCTGACCTATGCCAACCACTTGGGCCTGTACTCCGAGGAGATCGCGCTGAGCGGAGAGCAGATCGGCAACTTCCCGCAGGCGTTCACGCACCTGGCCCTGATCAACGCGGCGATCAAGCTGGACGGGGAGCTGAGCCGGCGGGCCGAGCGCCGCTGACGCTCACCAGGAGCCGGAGGAGGACCCACCGCCACCGGAGCCGCTGAAGCCGCCGCCTCCGGAGAAGCCCGAGCTGCCGGACGAGCCCGGCGTGGACGTGAAGGTTCCCGTCGAGGTCGTCGAGAAACTCTCCACGCCGCTGGCAATGCCCCCGAAGTCGGGGAAGGCCGCGCCGCTCCAGATGTACCAGGAGGGCATCAGGATCGGCTGGCCGGCCGCCTCGGCCGCCTGGGCGACGTCCGCGAAGGTGCTTGCCCACCGGTCCGCGACGCCGAAGACGACGGCGTAGGGCAGGTACCGGCTGAAGATGTTGCTCGCCTCCTCGAAGGCGATCTGCCCCGCCTCTGCCGTCGTGAGGTATTCCTTGAAACCGAGGGACTGGGCGAGCACGGCCGAACCCTCCGCTGTCTTGGCCGCCATCTTGCCGCCGAGGAACCAGACGATGGCGCCGGCGATGAGCAGGCCGATCCCGAGCACGGCCCCGCCGGTGAACCTCGAGCCGAGGAGCGCCGTGATGGCGCCCTGGCCGTAGAACAGGATCATCCCGCCGATGACGGCGAGGACGATACCGAGACCCTGCCACATGCCCCGCTGCAGCTGCGGCGACGAGCGGAACCAGTGCCGGGTGACGACCTCGTCGTACATGTCCGACTGGATCCTCCGCAGCGTGCTGGCGAAGGTGTTCTTCAGGTCCGAGAGCGCGACGACGTCGCCACGGCTGCTGAAGATCCCATCCAGGAGCCGGCGCTCGTAGGGCAGCAGCGTGTCTCGGGCCGGAGGGTCGAGGCGCACGAGGTTCCAGTCCGTCCGCTGGAACATGCCGCCGCCCTCGACCTCCTCGATGCGCAGGTACCCGCGCACCGCGAGGTCGATCACCGTCGAGGAGACGTCGATGGGATTCGCCCTCTCGTCGAGGATCGTGCCAACGAGTCCCGGCGGGACCCCGGCGGGCGGGTGGAACTGGACCGCAACCGTGTCCGGCCCGCCCCGCGTCGTCGGCTGCGACTCCCGGTCGATGGTCGACGGCGTGAGGCCGGGCGTGAGGTCGGCGTAACGCTCGTCGCGTCCGCGGGTCCAGACGAGCGCCCCCATGACGCCGAGCGCGAGGACCGGGGCGGCGACACCGGCCGCGGTCGCGGCCGCGTTGGCGGCGGATGCCGCGGCCCCGCCGAAAGTCGAGTCGGCGTTGCCGTCACGCACGTCCGGCTGCGGGCTGTCGAAGGCCGTCGCCGGGTAACCGGCGATGACGGTCATCGCCTCACCCGGCGCGATGCCCATGGCAGCGAAGGTCGTCGGACTGCCGGCCTTGGCCTGGCACTGGGTGTCACTGCCGGCCTCACCCTCGAAGCAGGCGACCTGCGTCGAGGCAGCCGGCGCATTGACGACGACGTTGACGCGCTCCCGCTGGGTCAGCTCATTGCTCCCGAACACGTTGTAGTGGAACTCCACCGTGTCCGGCTCGCCACCGGTGCCCGCGATCGGGTTGAGCACGTTGTGCAGCGTGTAGCGCAGCTCGTAGACCTGAGTCCCCTCGGTCCACTCGTCCGCGTTGCCGATCCGGATCTCCGTGGCAGCACCGTTGTCGCTGACCGCGAAGTCGGCCGGGGCACCGGACGGGCTGCTCACCTCGACGTCGGTGAGCTCGTAGTAGCGGTACTTGCCCTCCTGGTCCTGGTAGCCCATCCGGACAACGATGTTGCGGAAGATCCCATGCCGTTGCTCACCGGATGGGAAGCGCCACGTGATCGTCTCGGAGACGTGCACGCTGCCGTCCGGCTGCAGGTCATAGACCACGGCGAACCGCTCCATGCCCTCGTCACCGACCGCCTGCGCCGTCCCTGCCGGGATGAGCACGGCGAACGCCGCGGCGAGCAGGAGGACCAGCAGCGCCAGGATCCTCGTCCTCGACCGCATCGCCCGTGTCCCCCTCAGCTGTCTGCGCATGCGCCGGTCATCCCTTGCGGCGTGCAGCGCTCACGGCGCGCTCGGCCTCACGCCGGTCCTGCCGCTCGCGGAGCGTCTGGCGCTTGTCGTACTGCTTCTTGCCGGTCGCGAGGGCGATCTCGACCTTGGCCCGGCCGTCCTTGAAGTAGAGGGCCAGCGGCACGATGGTCCGGCCACTCTCGCGCGTCTTGCCCGCGATCTTGTCGAGCTCGGAACGGTGCAGCAGCAGCTTGCGCTTGCGCCTGGGCGCGTGGTTGGTCCACGTGCCGTTCAGGTATTCGGGGATGTGGACGTTCTCGAGGTAGAGCTCGTCCCCCGTGAACATGGCAAAACCATCGACGAGCGATGCACGGCCCTGGCGCAGGGCCTTGACCTCGGTGCCGGAGAGCACGATGCCAGCCTCGAAGGTGTCCTCGATGTGGTAGTCGTGACGCGCCTTGCGGTTGCTCGCGATGAGCGACCGCCCCTTCTCCTTGGGCACCGGACCGTCTCCTTCTCCACACAGCACGTCACAGCAGGTCGTATGCCGCTGGGCTGGCTTCCGTGCGGCGGCGTCCCCACGCTACCCCGAGGAGGGTCGCCGCCCCGAGACAGTTCTCAGAGCCAGTTGCGCGGGTTGACCGGAGTGCCGTCCTCGTAGACCCCGAAGTGCAGATGGCAGCCGGTCGAGTAGCCGGTGGTTCCGCTGTAGCCGATGAGCTGGCCGCGCTCCACCGTGCCGCCCCACGTGACGATGCTCGACAGATGGTTGTAGCTCGTGACGAGGTCGACGCCCCGGTGGATGCCGTGGTCGATGAGGACCTGGTTGCCCCAGCCGCTCTCGCGCCATCCGGCGCGGATCACCGTTCCGGGGGCGGCGGCGCGGACCGGCGTGCCGCACGCGATGCCCCAGTCGAGGCCGTCGTGGAGCATCCACTTCTGCAGCACGGGGTGCCACCGCATGCCGAAGCCGGAGGTCGTCCGGCCGTAGGCCGGGTAGGACAGGTAGTTCGAGGGAGTGGGGTCGCTCTGCACGGGCGCCGGAATCCTCGGGACGTAGGTCTTCCCACTCCGGGCTGCCGCGGCGGCCTTGGCACGCTCCGCCCGGATCCGTTCCTCGCGCTCCGCCTTGAGCTTGGCCAGTCGCCTCTGCTCGGCGAGCTTGGCCTGACGCGCCCGCTCCACGAGGATCGCCTTCAGTCGTGCGGCTTCGCGTTCGGCGGCGGCGAGCTGTGTGCGCTCGTCCGCACGCTGGACCCTCAGGTCGCCTGCAAAGGCGGTCTGCTTGGTGTTGAGCGAGTCGAGCTCTGCCCTCGCGGCGGCGGCGTTGCTCGTCGCGGTCACGGCGTTGTTCTTCGCGACGACCGCCTGCTCTCGCGCCGTCGTCGCGGCGGCGCTGGCCGCCTCTGCCGCGCGCAGCGCCGCCTCGGCCTGCCGCTTGAGCTCGGCGACCTCGGCGCGGACCGAGGTGAGGTAGGCCTTCGTCGCCGTGCTGTCGGCGGTCATGGCCGCGAGCCTGTCGATGGTGTCGCTCGCGACGGCGCTGGCCGTGTCCGCCATGACGAGCCGGTTGGCGAAGTCCTGGGGCGAGGTGGAGCCGAAGACCATGCCGAGCTGCGACTCCGTGACGGCTCCACCCTGGAAGACCTCGGCGGCGTAGGCATCGAGCGCGTCCTGCGACGACGCCAGCTCCGTGCCGGTCTTCTTGAGCTTGTCGACAGCGCGGGCCTCGTTGGCCTGCGCGACGGCGAGCTTCTGGGCCACTGCCTCGTTGTGCGCGCGGGCCTGCGCTTCGGCGGCGATGGCGCGAGCCTCGGTCGCCTCGGCCTGCGCCTGCGCCTGCTGCGCCCTCGCGAGCGCGGCCTGGGACTCGGCGAGCCGCTGCTGTGCAACGGGGATCGCTGCGCGGGTCTTCTCGAGGTTGACGTACGCCCTTGCCAAGGCAGCGCTGGTGCCCTCCAGCTGCTGGCTCAGCGCGGCGATGCGCCGGTCCGCCTTGCGCTTCTGGTCGGCGACGTCGTCGGCGCGGGCGCCGAGCGCCCCGGCCAGGAGCAGTGTGCACGCCATCGCCGCCCCGAGGGCGGTCCACCGGGCCCTCGCAGTTGGCTTGCTCGACGGTCTCACTAGCCACATATGAATCATTGGTACCACAGGCAACACCCTCTGGGCGAGATGCGCGTCCCGGTTTTCGGGAGCGCCTCGTCCCCGCGGCCAGCCGGGCAGGATCCCCGGCGGTTCCTCACACCCGGAGGTAGCGCCGGAGCGTCACCCACGAGGTGACCGTCGTGAGCAGCACGACGCCGAGCACGATGACAGGCGCGACGGAGAGGACGTCCGCCACGCCGATGAAGGCCGTGTCCGTCAGCGTGGCGCTGAGGAAGCCGACCACGCCGTACTTGACCGTGGCCCAGAGCATGAGCATGGCCAGACCGGCCCCGACCACGCTCGCGAGGACCGTCTCCATGACGAACGGGAAGCGAATGGTGAGGTTCGACGCTCCGACGAGCCGCATGATGCCCGTCTCGCGACGCCGGCTGAACGCCGCCTGTCGGATCGTCGTCGAGATGAGCATGACCGCCGCGAGGACCATGAGCGAGGACAGGGCGATGGCCGACCACGAGACGGTGTTCATGAAGGTGAAGAACTTCTCGAGCAGCTTCTTCTGGTCCTGCACGTCAGCGACACCGGGCATGCCTTTGATGGAGCTGGCGACGATGTCGAACTTCCCCGGGTCGGAGAGGTTCACCCGGTAGGAGTCCGCGAAGTACGACTCCCCCGCACGGGCGAGGGGCGAGTTCTGGTACGTGTGCTTGAACCTGCCGAACGCCTCATCCCGTGACTCGTAGAGGATCTCGCTCACCGTCGGGCGCAGCGCCTCGAGCTCTGCCTCGACCGTGGCCCGCTGCTGGTCCGTCGTCGGCTGGCCGGCGCAGTTGGGATAGCGGGTCTTCTCCGCGCAGAGCAGCACCGTCACCTGCACCCGGTCGTACCAGTAGTCCTTCATCGTGTCGACCTGGCGTTGTCCCATGAGGCCGATCCCGAGCAGGTACATCGAGATCATCGTGACGATGACGACCGAGACTGCCATCGAGAGGTTGCGCCGCAGACCGTTGCCGGTCTCGCCGAGGAGGAACTGGAGTCGCATGGCTCTCCCGGATCAGTGCGTGCTCGAGCGCTCTGGCTGGCGGCGGCGGAAGACCGAGAACCGCTCGTGCGGCTCGTCGGCGTCGCGGCCGATGGGCGGCAGCTCGCCCTCTTCCTCGTAGGCCTCGACAGCGTCGAGCGCCTCCTCCTGCAGCGCGTCGGGCAGGTCGTCGGGATGCGCAGGCTCGAGCTCGACGCGCGGGATCGATCCCGTCGTGTAGTCGCCCGTCTCGACGTCGGCCACGAGGACGCCCTCGTCGAGGCGGATGACGCGCTTGCGCATGGCGTTGACCGTGGCCGTGTCGTGGGTCGCCATCACGACCGTCGTGCCGGTGCGGTTGATCCGGTCGAGCAGCTTGACGATCTCGAGGCTCGTGTCCGGGTCGAGGTTGCCGGTGGGCTCGTCGGCGAGCACGATCGGCGGGCGGTTGACGAACGCCCGGGCGATGGCGACGCGCTGTTGCTCGCCGCCGGAGAGCTGGTGGGGCAGGCGCTTGCCCATCCCTGCGAGGCCGACGAGCTCGAGCGTCTCCGGCACGATCTGGCGGATCCGCGACCGCGACGCCCCGAGCACCTGCAGCGCATAGGCAACGTTCTGGTGAACCGTCTTGTTGGGCAGCAGGCGGAAGTCCTGGAAGACGAAGCCGATCTCCCGGCGTAGCGCCGGCACCTTCCGGTCCGGGAGCCGGGCCAGGTCGCGACCGGCGACGAGAATGCGACCCGCGGTCGCATCCTGCTCCTTCATGACGAGCTGGAGCAGCGTCGACTTGCCCGAGCCGGAGGCCCCGACGACGAAGACGAACTCCCCGCGGGTGATCTCGAGCGACACGTCGCCGAGGGCCGGCCGCTGGCTCCGTGGGTAGGTCTTCGTCACCTGCTCGAAGAGGATCATCGGCTTCCCTGGCTGGCTCGTCGGGGCCAATGGCGCCGGGCGCGGGAGCCAGCACTGCGCTGGGACCGCGCTCAGCGGCATACGGCATCTTTCGTCGTCGTCTTCGAGGCTACGGGCCGACCCGGCGAATCCGGTGTTACCGACGTTTCGGGCGTGGCGCGCCGGGTCAGCACCGCTCGGACGTCATGCCCTGGCGCGACTCGTCGCCGAGCCGGTACAGCTTGCCCCAGCCCCGGGTGCAGTCCTGGATGGTGCGGACGGGCGTGGAGTAGGTCAGCCTCTGGCGGTTGGCGCCGATCTTGAAGCCCCGCGTCTCGAGTTCCCCGCGGACGGCGATCCCGGCGTAGGCCCGGTACGCAAAGCCGCGCACGTGGTACTGCTGCCAGACGTAGACGGAGGCGAAGTTCATCCACGCGGATCCCTTTGCGTCCCTGCAGTAGCCCTTGTACTGGCGCACCGTGAACGCCTCCATGCCGCGATCCCAGACCACCTTCTTCGTGCCGATCTGCACGACGTTGGTGCAGTTGACGCCGCTGGCGGTCACCGACACGGTCGGAGTGCTCGCCGATGCTGCGGCGGAGGCGGGTGCTGCGGCGACCGCGAGCGAAGCGGCGGCGGTCATCATGGTGAGAGCGGTGATGGAGCGACGGAGACGTGCAGACATGATGGTGTCCTCTCTGACTGGTCGGTGATCTGACCATGTCGGCGAGGATGGGGTCCCCCGGGTCGAACTCGCTCCCCCCGGCCGGTCACTTCATAGGACGCATCGAACGGCCGGAAGGTTGTCGTCGTCGGATCAGACCGTGGCGGCCTTCTGCTGCCCGATCTGCCAGCGGATGCCGGCCTCGATGAACCCGTCGATGTCCCCGTCGAAGACGGCGGCGGGGTTGCCGGTCTCGTACTCGGTCCGCAGGTCCTTGACCATCTGGTAGGGGTTGAGCACGTAGGACCGCATCTGGTCGCCCCAGCTCGCCTTGACGTCGCCGGCGAGCTCCTTCTTCGCCGCAGCCTCCTCCGCCTTGCGCTGCAGCAGCAGCCGGGACTGGAGGACGCGCAGGGCGGCGGCGCGGTTCTGGATCTGGGACTTCTCGTTCTGCATCGACACGACGATGCCGGTCGGCAGGTGCGTCATCCGGACGGCGGAGTCCGTCGTGTTGACGCTCTGTCCTCCGGGTCCCGACGACCGGAAGACGTCGACCTTGATCTCGTTCTCGGGGATCTCGATGTGGTCGGTGCTCTCGATGAGGGGGATGACCTCGACCGCTGCGAAGCTCGTGTGGCGCCGGCCCTGGTTGTCGAACGGGCGGATCCGCACGAGGCGGTGGGTGCCGCCCTCGACGGCGAGGTGACCGTAGGCGAACGGGGCGTTGACCTCGAAGGTGGCGGACTTGAGTCCGGCCTCCTCGGCGTAGCTCGTGTCCATCACCTTCGTCGGGTAGCCGTGGCGCTCGGCCCAGCGCAGGTACATCCGCATGAGCATCTCGGCGAAGTCGGCGGCGTCGACGCCGCCCGCGCCGGCGCGGATCGTCACGACGGCGTCGCGCTCGTCGTACTCACCGCCGAGCAGGGTGCGCACCTCGAGCTCGCCGACGTCCTTCCTGAGGGCAGCCAGCTCGCGCTCGGCCTCGTCCATCGTGTCCTGGTCGGACTCCTCGGTGGCCATCTCGACGAGCGTCTCGAGGTCCTCGACGCGGCCGTCCATCTCGAGCACGCGGTCGCGCTCAGAGTTGGCGCGGGAGAGCGCGGAGGTCACCTGCTGCGCCTTGTCGGGGTCGTCCCACAGGTTCGGCGCGGATGCCTGCTTCTCCAGCTCCGCGATCCGCGCGCCGAGGGCGTCGAGGTCGGTGACACCGCGCACCGAGTCCATCGTTGCGCGCAGTTCCTTGATCTCTTGCGTGAAGTCAACAGCCACGATGCAACAGCCTACGGCAGGACAACGATGGGGCCGTATGCCGCTGGGCTGGCTCCCCCGCTCACGTGGCCGTGTGCGAGTGGTCCGTCAGTTGCGGCGCGAGGGTGGCGACGTCCGGCAGTGCCCTGACGTCCGCGGCCACGGTGCCGGCCGACTCGCGGTATGTCAGGTCCCCGATGACCTCGGCCCGGGCTACGCCGCCCGGGACGTCCTCGAAAGGGGCGTGGTCAATGCCGGCCGAGCGCCTGGGCGCCGGTGCGCGACGGACTGTGCCCAGCGGCATACGGACTGGAACTTGGTGTGCGATTGCGAGCCGCTTCTGGGTAGGGGGTGGGCGTGCTTGGGCGACAGCGACGCTCGCGGTCGGCCTGAGCAGGCGTCCCCAGCCCGGGCGACGCCCACTCTCCACGAGAGGTCATCATGGCCGTCCGTACCAGGTCTCGCACCAGTCTCACCACCATCGTGCTCGCCGTCTGGCTCCTCATCGGCGTGGCTGCCGCCTTCCAGCGGGGCTACTTCGGCTCGTCGGAGCCGAGCTGCAGCCGCGTGGGCAGCGCTGCCCTGACGATCATCGCTGGGCCGCTCAACTACCTCGGCCTCGACCCGGAGATCGGCTGCTCCGTGCCGCAGCCGTCTGACTAGCCCGTTCGCCGGCGAATGACGTCACGCAGCTCTGTGAGGACTGACACGCCGGGTCGGTCGTTCATGCTCCGCCAGGCCCACACGCCGGAGCCGATCATGGCCAGACCGGCGAGGAGGTAGGTGACCATCGCACCGGTGTACGTCAGCTCGAGGACGCCGAGGTCGACGGTGACCGGTAGTCCGAGGAGCGCATCGAACATCGCCGCGACGAGCGGGGCCACGGCGAGCACGATCACGAGGACGACACCGTCGAGTGACTGGACGAGGGCGAAGGTGCGCCCTCGGATCTCGTCCTCGACGGTGAGTCCGATGAGCGTGTAGCCGACGACCCAGCCGACGCCGACGAAGGCGCCGAGGACGAGGGCGAGCGGGAGCGCGATCAGGATCGTCGGGACCAGAGCGAGCGCCAGCAGGACGGTACCGGCGCCGGTGAGGGCTGCGCCGAAAAGCCTTGGGCGAGAAAAGCCCCGGAGTACTCGTGGCCCGAGGATGAGGCCGAGCGCCATGCCGCTGAAGACGCTGACGAAGAGCATGCCGTAGCCGGGCGCGCCGGCCCCCATGTCCCCGACGAAGCGCGTGGCGAGGCCGATGACGAGCCCTCCCCCGGCGAAGGCGCCGAGCATGCCGGCGATGAGCCCGCGCACGAAGGGCCGTTCCTTGACGATGAGCAGGCCGTCGGCGATGCTCCGCAGGACCGACTCGTCCTTGAGCTCGTCCTGCGCCTCACGGGGCGGGAAGGTGAGCCCCCAGACGATCCAGGCGCTGACGAGGAACGTCGCGGCATTGGCGTAGATGGCCAGGAAGATGCCCTCCTCGTCGATCCCCGGGATGAGGACGTGGAGCGGCTGGCCGACGAGGGAGAGGCCCGAGAAGAGGAGGGCGGCGAGGGGTGCAGTTCCGTAGCTGCCGATGAGGTTGAGCTGGTTCGCGAGCTCGAGGCGCTTGGGGGGCACCAAGTTCGGGACCGTCGCGTCCTTGGCCGGGTTCCAGAAGAGCGAGACGCACTCGATGAGGACGATGGCGACGTACATCCACCACAGCTGTCCGACGACCGGGATCGACACGAACTGCGCGAAACGGAGCAGGTCGCCGACGACCATCGTCCTGCGCCGGTCGAGCCGGTCGGCGACGACGCCGGCGAGCGGGCCGAGGACGATCGCCGGGGCGATGCGCAGGATGAAGACGCCCGAGACGGCGAGGTACTGGCCCACGCCGTCCCGGGCCAGCTCCGCGGCCAGGGCGGTCGTTGCCAGCAGGGCCAGCCAGTCGCCGAAGCTGGAGAGCGAGCCGGCGATGAAGAGCCTCCGGAACGGGCGGATGGCCAGCAGGCTGCGCAGGGCCGGGAAGGACGCGGAGAAGCCCGGATGCGGCGCCGCGCTCCGGGTCATGTCCCCAGCGTAGGAGGGCCCCGGTGACGAGCGCGGCCCTGCTCTGGTGGCGGTCCTGTGGAGGTTCGGTGGGGCGGATGTGTAGTCC
>DASUQN010000487.1:0-8355 GCA_036280515.1 Intrasporangium sp.
CACTCGCGAGGAGCTCATTCTGCCCGTCCGGCACCGCCGGCCCGAGCGCGGGGACGTGGGCGAGGCCGTAGCAGTGCAGGATCGTCAGTGGACGCGACTCGCGGCGAGCCGTCTCGATGGCCCAGGTCAGGGCCGGCTCCGACCCCTCCGTGCCGCTGTAGCCGACGACGATTCGCCGGCTGTCCGGCGCCTCCTCAGTGGAACCGGTGTGCTCGCTCATGGTCAGCCCTTCCACGTCGAGCCGGCCGCCGGGACCGGCCACGAACCCATTATCGCCTCCCCCAGTCCGCACACCCACCGCCACACCGACGCCGGTGGGATCGCGGATCACGTCGCCGGTCATGTCGCCGGTCATGTCGCCGGTCATGTCGCAGAGGCGTTGCGGACTGAGCACTGACCCGATGGCCCGCTGCGACGTGACCTGCGACGTGAAAGATCAACTACCCGTGACGAGGAGGAGAAGGAGGATCGGGAGTGCGCGGGCGTCGGCGAGCCAGCTCAGCGGCATACGGCCAATGCTGGTTCGCAACCACGCTCAGACCGGGCGCTTCGCCGGGGCGTTCTCCAGGGTCAGGTTGGGGTCCAGCTCGACGACGTCGCCGAGGACCTCGTCGACGAGGGCCATCAGCTCCGGTGCCAGCGAAACGCCGGCCGCCCTGACATTCTCCGCGACCTGCTCCGGCCGGGACGCGCCGATGATGGCGGACGCGACGTTCGGGTTGTGCAGCACCCAGGCGACGGCCAGCTGCGCCATCGTGAGCCCGGCCTGGTCGGCGACGGGCCGCAGCGCCTGAACCCGCTCGAGCACGTCGTCACGGAGGAACCGCTTGACGAAGTCCGCTCCACCCTTGTCATCGGTGGCCCGTGACCCCTCCGGCACCGGCTGGCCCGGCACGTACTTCCCGGTGAGCACCCCCTGGGCGACCGGGCTGAAGACGATCTGGCTCACCCCGAGCTCCTCGCTCGTCGGGATGACCTCGTCCTCGATGACCCGCCACAGCATCGAGTACTGCGGCTGGTTCGAGACGAGCTGGAAACCGAGCTCGCGGCTGAGCTTGACGCCGTCACGGATCTGGTCCGCGGTCCACTCGCTGACGCCGATGTAGAGGGCCTTGCCCTGACGGACGATGTCGGCGAAGGCCTGCATCGTCTCGGCCAGAGGGGTCTCCGTGTCGTAGCGGTGCGCCTGGTAGACGTCGACGTAGTCCGTCTGCAGGCGCCGGAGGGACCCGTTGATCGACTCCATGATGTGCTTGCGCGACAGGCCGGTGTCGTTCTTGCCCTTGGGCCCCGTGGGCCAGTAGACCTTGGTGAGGATCTCGAGGCTCTCGCGCCGCTCGCCCTTGAGGGCCTCGCCGAGCACCTCTTCCGCCGCCGTGTTGGCGTACGTGTCCGCGGTGTCGAAGGTCGAGATCCCCGCGTCGAGCGCTGCGCGGACGCACCGGACGGCGACGTCGTTCTCGACCTGGGAGGCGTGGGTCAGCCAGTTGCCGTAGGTGATCGTCGAGACCTTCAGTCCGCTGTTGCCGAGGTACCTGTATTCCATGGAGCCACCGTAGGGGCTGCCCGGCTGGACCCCGCGAGGACCCGGGTCTACTGCCTCTCCGCGCCGGCATGGTCGTTCTGCTCGCGGATGGCCTCCTGCTCGTCGATGAGCTTGGCCCGGCTCCGCGCCTTCTTCTCCGAGGCCTTGGTGCCACGAGGCGGGAGCTGGATGGCTTCCTCGGCGGCCATGCCGGCCTGCAGCTCCCGGCCCCGCTCGAGCTCGGCGTCGACCTCCGCGCCGAACAGGAGGGCGAGGTTCATCAACCACATCCAGAGCAGGAAGATGATGACGCCGGCCAGCGACCCGTACGTCTTGTCGTAGTTGCTGAAACCAGAGACGTAGAAACCGAACCCGATGGAGGCGACGATGGCGACGATGATGGCGATGGCCGCGCCCACCGACAGCCAGCGGAACCGGGGCTGCTGGACGTTCGGTGTCGCCCAGTAGAGCAGCGCGACCAGGACGACGACCAGCACGAGGATGATGGGCCACTTCACAATGCTCCACACCGTGACGGTGGCCTCCCCCAGGCCGATGGCGTCCCCGACTGCCCGGGCGAGGCCCCCCGACAGGACGAGCCCGAGCAGGATCAGCGCCGCCATGATGACGAAGACGATCGTGAGGGCGAGGTTGAGCGGCCGCAGGACGAGGAAGGACCTGCCCTCGTCGATGTCGTAGATGCGGTTCATCGCACGGCCGAACGCGCCGACGTAGCCGGACGCCGACCAGATCGCAAGGACGAGACCAAGGACGAGGGTGAGGCCCGCACCGCTGGAGTTCACCATGTCGGTGATCGGGCCACGCAGCGTGTCCGCGGAGTCGCCCTGGCCCACCGCCTCGAGGATGTCGAGGAGGGCATCGACCGTCGACTGGCCCTGACCGACGACGCCGAGCAGGGAGACGAGCGCGAGGAGGCCGGGGAAGATCGACAGGACGCCGTAGTACGTCAGGCCCGCGGCCAGGTCCATGCACTCGTCGTGGCTGAACTCGTGGGTAGCGCGCTTGACGCTGACGACCCAGATACGGCGGCGCAGGTCTGTAGGCGACTCCGGCTTGCTTTCGTCGTCGGGCGGAATGGCGGTGTCAGCGCGCTCCTCGCTCTTGCCCTCGTTCATGACCGACCCCTTCGCCTCGTCTCCCAGTCCAGCGCTCCTTACCCACCGGGCCCGCGTCGCACACGAGCTGACAGGTCACTGCTGGGCGAATCGCGCCCCTGCAGGATCGGCTGTGCGAAGGTTGAGGAGCATGCACATCGAGCGCACGAGTCCCAACGACCTGACCACGCTGGCGACCGACCACGGCCCGGTGCCGATGAACATCGCTGCCGCACTGGTCGTCGACGCCGGCTCCAACGTCGGACTGCCCGGGGTCCGCCGCCTGCTGGAGCAGCGCCTGCCGCGGGTGCCGCGCCTGCGTCAACGGATCCTCGACACGCCTTTTGGGCACGGCCGTCCCGTCTGGGTCGACGATGCGGACTTCGACCTCGACCGGCACGTGAGCCAGGTCCGGCTCGACCGGTCGGCCGGCGGCGCGGACGACGAGGCCGGCGGCGCGGACCACGAGGCCGCCGAGGCGGCCGAGGCGGCCGAGGCGGCCGAGGCAGCCGAGCGGGAGCAGCTGCTTCGTGTGGTGTCGGACGTGGCGTGCCATCGACTTCCGGCGGCCCGACCCCTGTGGGCGGCTCGGTGGGTGACGGGCCTGTCCGACGGCAGCGCCGTCCTGGTGCTGGTCGTCCACCACGCTCTGGCGGACGGCCTCGGCGGCCTCGCCGTCCTCGGGGCACTGGGCGACGGTGGCGGCCCGGGCCACGAGGCCGACGAGGCGCGCGGGACCGCGCAGCCCGGCCGGGCAGTCGACGCGCCCGGGGCATGGCCGCCCGCGCCACCCTTCCCGCAGCCGCCACCCCCGCGTCGGGCCCTGCTGCACGACGCCTGGGCCGAGCGAGGCCGCGGCCTCAGGCGCGCGGGTGCCACGCTGGCAACCACGCTGCAGGGCCTTCGCGAGCTCGGCCTGACCACTGGCCCGCCCCGTCGAGCACCCGTGACCTCGTTGAACCGTCCAACCGGTTCGCGCCGGGAGCTGACGACCGTGAACGTCCCGCTGGAACCGGTCAGGGACCTGGCTCACGCGAGCCAGAGCACCGTCAACGACGTGCTCGTCACCGCGATCGTCGGCGCGTTCTCCGCGCTGCTCCGCCGGCGCGACGAGGCCCCTGACGAGCTGGTCGTCTCCGTCCCCATCTCCGGGCGGCGGACGACGACGGCGGATCGTCTGGGCAACGTCACGGGGGTGGTACCACTGACGCTGCCGACCACGCCTGACCCACGAGAGCGGCTGGCGAGGACGGCTGCGATCTCCAGGACCCGTCGCAGCGGCCATCGAGCCAGCTCGGCCGGACCGATGGGCCTGGCCTTCCGCGCGCTGGGTCGGCTCGGTCTGTTCCAGCCCTTCATCGACCATCAGCGCCTCGTCAACACGTTCATCACGAACGTGCGCGGCCCGGACCACGTCCTGACGCTCGGGGGTCACCGGATCGTCGAGATCATCCCGGTCGCCATCACTCCGGGCAACGTCGCGGTGACCTTCGACATCCTCTCGTACGCCGGCAGGGTGTGCATCACCATCGTCTCCGATCCCGACCTGGTCCCGGATGCCTCCGTCCTCGCTGGGCTGCTCGGCGAGGAGCTGCACGAACTTGTCGCCCGCAAAGGAACACCACGGCCTCCTGGCACGTTGTAGAACATGCGTTCCCCAGAACATCCGTTCGGTCCAGGGATCGATCGCAGCCGGTGAAGCGGGCGCGACAGGGTAATGAGCGCACGGGTCATGGCCCGACGGCACAGAGAGAAGGTGGAAGGTCGTGCAGAAGCGAAAGAAGTACGTGGAGTTCGAGGAAGACGACGGGGCAGTCGTGCGGTACTTCCGCCACGAGAACGGCGGTGGCCTGGTCGACGTGTCGGCCGTGGTTGACGGCAGGGCGTTCATCGAGGCGACGGCCTACGTCGAGTCCGGTGCAACGGTTGGCCCGGGCGCTCGGATCCTGACGGGCGCATGGGTGGAACGGGACGCGGAGGTGCGCGAGGACGCCGTCATCGGCAGCGCGGCCCATGTCGGACCGCGGGCCGTCATCGGCCGAGCCGCGCAGCTGGGCCCGCGCGTGAAGGTCGGTGCCGATGCGCGGGTGGGCGCAGGGGTCCGTCTCGGTCCGGATGCCGTCGTGCCCGAGCGCAGCCGGGTTCCCTCTCACCGGAGCACTCGCTCCGCGGCCTGACGAACTGCTGCGACCGCAGCCGTGCGGTGGTCCGGCAAGACGGTCGACCGGTCAGCTGGATGGTCGCCACGCCACCCGGTCGATGACGAGCGCGGGGACCGGGCTGTCCTCGGTCCCGTCCGATCCGGACGACCCGTCCGATCCGGACAACCCGTCCGAGCCGGCCGGACTGTCGGGCCCGTCCGGGAAGTCGAAGACGGCGATCATCGCCTGCAGCGGGTAGGCGGGAGGCCGCGGCGTCCGCCGGACCTCGACGTCGTCGACCAGATGGATGGCGGTCTGGGCATCCCACTCGACGGCGTACGTGTGCATCTCGGCGGGATCGAGGCTCAGCCGTGGTGCCGCGAAGTCCTCGACGAGGGCGGGGTCCCGGAAGGCGTGGACGCCCAGGCCGACCTCGGCTGTGGTCGGGCCCGAGCCGGTCCTCACCGAGCGCCCGAAGACCTCGACGACGCACAGCTCGCCGCACCGTTCCGGTTCGTCCTCGAAGCCCACGAGCCAGGCGGCCGCCATCGAGCGAGGAGAGATCCGCATGGCGCACCGGATCTCGAAGCGCCCACCCGCCATGAGCAGCCCCTCGAACCTGGGCTGCTCCTCACGGACCGTCTGGCCGACCCGAAACGGCTGCTGACCTGTCGTGCTGCCCAGCGGTCCGGACTGGTTGCCCGACTGGATTCCCGACACCCGCAGCGGAGGCTCATGGTCGTCCGGACACCAGATCGGGTGCCCGGCGGGGATCTCGAGCGACAGGCACGAGTCGGAGATGTGCCACGTCGCCGCCGTGTCCCGCCGGGAGCTCCACGCCGGAAGATAGTTCGGCAGCCAACGCCGGACGTCCAGTTCCGGCGCATCGAAGTCATCGACGAAGAGGTCGTATGCCGCTGGGCTGGCTCGCGCTTTCTCGCTGGGCGTGCCCTCGGCTCGGTCATCCGGGCCAGTCACCGTCATCACATCACCTCAGTGTCGGTCGACTCGGGTCGAGCTGATGGTTTCCCAGGTGACGCCGTCTCGGGGCGTTGCCCGGTGAGCAGGAAGGTCTGCATCTGCCCCTTCCCCTTGACGCTCACGGTCCCCCGCCGCCTGGTCACGAACTGCTCCTGCAGGGCGGCGGCGACGCGCTCAGTCACCTGGATCTCGCCCGTCAGCCCATGGGACTGCATGCGGCTGGCGGTGTTGACCGTGTCGCCCCAGAGGTCGTAGATGAACTTGCGTCGGCCGATGACGCCCGCGACAGCCGGCCCGCTGTCGATCCCGATCCGAACGGCGAGCCAGGAGTGGCCGGTCTGGTGGGCAAGGGACGCAATCTCTGCGCGCATCGCGAGCGCGGTCCGGGCCACCGCCTGGAGGTGGTCCGGACGAGGCTCCGGCAACCCGCCAGCGACCATGTACGCGTCTCCGATGGTCTTGATCTTCTCGACGCCATGGGCCTCTGCGATGTGGTCGAAAGCGGTGAAGATCCGGTCGAGGAGTGCGACCAGCTCCTCCGCCGGCAGCACCATGGCGTGCCGAGTGAAGTCAGCAAGGTCGGCGAAGAGCACGCTGACGTCGTCATAGTGATCGGCGATGACGCCTTCCTTCTCCTTGAGCCGCTCGGCGATGGCCGACGGCAGCACGTTGAGCAGCAGACGCTCGGAGCGCTCCCGCTCCAGCTCGAGCGCGGTTCGGGCCCGCTCCCGCTGCTCGACGAAGTAGCCAAGCATGGCGAACGCGCTCAGCGTCACACCCATGACGTTGAGCACGAAGAAGGTGACGACGAAGGCGGCGGGGAGCTCGGCGGGCTGCGCAGCGAACCTCGAGTCCAGGACCGCCAGGAGCACCAGCCAGACGAAGCACGCTGCGAGCCAGGCGAGTGCGCGCCTGACCCCGAGCATGGCCAGCGCCGCCAAGGGGGTGAATACCGCCCACAGCACCATCCCGCTGGATGCCACGAAGCCGCCGAGCGACGCCTGCAGGAGACCCGGGAGGATGAGGAAGGCAAGGAACTGGGTCGTGCGGAAGATGGCGAAGCGTCGGGTCCTGGCAAGAACGAGGAGTCCCGCCACGGTGATCACCTGGTACGCCGCCGGAATGGCGGCAGCCACCGGGTAGCCGTAGAACAGGTAAGTCAGGACCCAGACGAACGACAACAGCACGATGAACACGGATGCGAGGATCAGGGTTCCTTGGCGGAGCCGTTCGTCCCTGGTGTCAGCCGGACTCGCACCGATGTTCGCCAACGCATCGACCACCCGCAGCACGCGAGGCCTGCCCGAGTGAGGGGCAGGCGGCGCAGCTGGAGCCGGAGTGGCCACCATGGTCAGTACGCGGACGCGCCGCGCGCAGCGCGAAGGATCGCATCCGCGGAGACGTCGATGTCGTGCTCGGTGGTCGTAGCGTTGGACACCGACACGCGGATGAGCCGCCGGCCGCGCCACGTCGTGCCGCCGACCCAGCACGTCCCCTCGCGCTGGATCCGGTCGATGACCGAGTCCGTCTGCTCGTCGTCGCCCACGCGGACGAGGACCTGGTTCAGCACCACGTCGTTGACGATCTCTGCACCCCCTTGGGCGAGAAGGTCGGCCATCCGCCGGGCGAGGGCACATGACCGCTCGACGAGGTCGGCCACACCTGACGCGCCGAGTTCCTGGACAGCGGCCCAGACCGCGAATCCTCTTGCCCTGCGGCTCGACTCGGGCGTGAGGTCACCGAGGACGAAGTCGGAGGTCGCTCCCGACCCAGTGAGGTACGGCGCCCGGTACGACATCGTGGCCGCGTGCAGTCCGGGGTCGGCGCAGAACGCGAGGCCGCAGTCGTACGGCACGTTGAGCCATTTGTGGGCATCGGTCCCCCACGAGTCCGCGAGCTCGACACCATCGACAAGGTGGGCGTAACGTGCGCTCGCCGCAGCCCAGAGGCCGAAGGCACCGTCGACGTGGACCCACGCGCCGCGTTCGTGGGCGATCGGGACCGCGGCGCGCAGGTCGTCGCACGCGCCGGTGTTGACGCTGCCGAGCTGGAGGCACACGATCGTCGGCCCCGCGTCGCCCCGCTCGAGTGCCGCACGCAGGTCATCGAGGTCAATGGCGCCGTTGACGGCAGTTGCGACCGGCTCGATGCACGCGGTCCCCAGGCCGAGCAGCTGCGCCGCTCGGTCGATCGTCGCGTGCCGCTCCTCGCTCGCGAGAACTCGAACCCGGGGCGCACCGGCCAGCCCGTCGCGGGCGACGTCCCACCCGGCGTCTGCCAGCACCTTGTTGCGCCCGATGGCGAGCCCCACGGTGTTGGCCCCCTGCGCGCCGGTGACGAAGCCTGTCGAGGCCGACTCCGGCAGGTGCAGCAGCTCCTTGAGCCAGGCCCCCGCGGCTCGTTCGGCTGCGGCCGCCGACGGTGAGAGCACCTCGTTGTAGGCGCACTGGTCCCACCCCACAGCGAGCACGTCTGCGGCCGAGGCGGCCGGTGATGCGCCGCCGATGACGAACCCGAAGTACCGGGGGCCGACCGTTGCCACCAGGCCCGGCTCGGCGGCGGCGACCAGCCGCTCGACGACCTCAGCCGCGGG
>DASUQN010000488.1:0-10445 GCA_036280515.1 Intrasporangium sp.
CGAGATCGCCATGGATGGCAGCAGCGGCGAAGCCTCGGTCGACGAGATCCTCGGCAACCTTCGCCGCCGTCCGCTTGGTCCGGCTGAAGATGATCGTGAGTCCGCGGTCCTTGGACTGCAGGATCCGGGCCAGCATCTCCACCTTGTCGAGGGCGTGCGCCCGGTAGACGAACTGCTCCACGGCCTTCACCGTGTGGGCGTTCTCCGTCCCGTCGCCCATGGCGCGGATGTGGGTCGGCTGGGTCATGTAGCGACGCGCGAGCGCCACGATCGCTCCGGGCATCGTCGCCGAGAAGAGCATGGTCTGACGGGACGGCGGCGTGAGTGCCATCAGCGTCTCGACGTCCGGGAGGAAGCCGAGGTCGAGCATCTCGTCGGCCTCGTCGAGGACGACGACCTTGGCCTGGGACAGGTCGAGGCGGCCCTGCTTCGACAGGTCGATGAGCCGTCCCGGGGTGCCGACCACGAGCTCCACGCCACGCTGGAGAGCCTCGACCTGCGGCTCGTAGGCACGACCGCCATAGACGGTGAGCACCCGGATGCCACGGTTGCTTCCCGCGCGCTCGAGGTCACCGGCCACCTGGACGGCGAGCTCGCGCGTCGGGACGACGACGAGCGCCTGGGGCTTCCCCGGTCGGGTCAGCGCCTCGTACCCCTCGTCGTCGGGCGCGACGATGCCGTTGAGCATGGGGACACCGAAGCCGAGGGTCTTCCCGGTCCCGGTCTTGGCCTGGCCGATGATGTCGTGGCCGGCGAGGGCCACGGGCAGAGTCATCGCCTGGATCGGGAACGGATGGGTGATCCCCGCGTCGGCGAGGGCCGAGATGATGTCGGCGTGGACGTCGAAGTCCCCGAACGTGAGCTCTTGGGCAGGCGGGTGCGAGGTGTCGCTGGACTGGGTCATCACTGTCTTTCGATCGGCACGAGCACCACACGCGAATGCGGGAGCTCAGTGCAGGAGTCGTACTCCGGGCCGATCGGGGAGTGAGGTCTGGGATGGTCATCGAGCCGACCGGGCACCGCATGGTCCGGACCAGTCTACCGGTACGTGCGGGCGCCGCCGTCCGGTTCCCGACGGTGCCCGACCCCGCTGACCACATCGGGTTCACTAGATTAGCTGCCGTGAGCGACGCCGAGGGCCCGGGACAGCGGCCGCAACCAGACCGAGACCTGACCGACTCCGCGTACCGGGCGGCCGTGGTCGACCTGCTGGGTGCGCTGGCCTACGGCGAGCTGCGGGCCTTCTCCCAGCTGGCCAAGGACGCCGAGCTCGCCCCGACGCTGGGCCACAAGTCCGCCATCGCGATCCTCGCGGCTCACGAGCTGCGCAACTTCAGGCTGCTCAGCGAGCGACTCGAGGCTCTGGGTGCCGATCCCCAGGAGGCGATGCAGCCGTTCGTCGAGGCAGTGGATGCCTTCCACGAGCGCACCGTCGCCAACGACTGGCTCGAGGGCCTGGTCAAGGCCTACGTCGGTGAAGGCATCGCGCAGGACTTCTACCGAGAGATCGCGAACTACGTCGACGGGGACACCAAGGCGTTGGTCCTTGCCGTGCTCGAGGACCAGGGCCAGGCGGACTTCGCGGTTTCGGCGGTCCGCCAGGCCATCAACGAGGATGGCAGGGTTGCCGGACGGCTCGCCCTGTGGGGACGCCGCCTCGTCGGAGAGGCGATCACGCAGGCGCAGCGGGTCGGCGTCGAACGGGATGCACTGGCCGGCCTGCTGGTCGGAGCCCCGGGCAGCGGCGGCGCGGACCTCGCCGAGCTCGGCCGGATGTTCGTCCGGCTCACCGACAAGCACACCAAACGCATGGAGCGGCTGGGACTGTCCGCGTGAATCATCGACCCCCAAGAACCGCGAAGGAAGTCATCAGCGGGCTGTTCCGGAGGAAGCCTGAGGACCCGGCCAGCAAGGCCGGGTCCTCAGCGAACCTCACTACAGACGAGGGTCAGTAATCACACAGGCCGCCGGGACATCCGGCCGTAGAGCATGATGCCGAGCGCGGCGAGGATCGCACCGACGATCCAGTACCACCACTGCACTCCGCCGTTGTCATTCTCGTATCCGAAGAGGGACCCGAGGATGAACGTCGCGGCGAGCGAGGCGACGACGCCGATGACGATGGTCATGAGGATCGAGATGTTCTGTTTGCCCGGGAGAATGAGTCGTCCCAGGGCACCGATGATCAAGCCAGCGACGATGGCTCCAATGATTGCCCCAATCATGCAGCTCCTCCTATACAAGCCCGCAATGGGCGTTGGCGGACCGGCCGTCCCGGTCCGTCTCCACTCAACCACGTACCCACACCCGCGGCATGAACCACGCCGTGCTCATTCCGTTATGAAAGAGAACAATTCGGGTTCATTTCGGTTGCGGTCGAGTATCGGGCATGCGACTGCTTGACGGGACCAGCGACGTCGCCGGGAATGCGCCCTCAGTGGACGCCGAAGCCAACCCCGGTCTTGCGCTCGGCTCCGGTCGTCACGTAGCCGATCGAGGCGCTCGGCACGATGATCCGCCCGCCCTTGTCATCGGTCAGCTCGAGCGTCTCTGCCGAGCGAGCAGCCTTGACCGCCGCGACGAGCTCGTCGGCGGTCAGCGTCGTCTCGAAGGTGATCTCGCGTGCCACGTGCTGCACGCCGATACGGACCTCCACGGTCAACCTCTTTCTCGTCGTCAGTCGGGGGGCCGATCTGATCGCCCCTCTCGCTCACCTTAACCAGCGGTCGATCCGACCGATTCCCGCCCCGCCTTGCCTCCCTTGCCGACCGCGGGGAAGGCGCCGAAGCCCCGGCGGATCAGCCCACTCGTGATCCGGATCGCGGTCTCCTTGGTGATGGTGTCGACATGGTCGAGCCAGTGCCGCGCCGAGGTCTGTGCCAGCCCGACGAGCCCCACGCCGACGAGGACCGCCTCGTCGTGGTCCATCGACGTCTCGGCCCGGATGATGTCCGCCATGGCCTCAGCGCACGTGAGGTCGACCTGGTCGAGCCGCTTGCGGACCTCCGGCTCGTTGGCCAGGTCCGACTCGAAGATGAGGCGGAAGGCTGCGCCCTCCTGGGCGACGAAGTCGAAGTACGCGTTGACCATCGTGTTGATCCGCGCCTTGTTGTCCTTCAGGGCCAGCGCGTCGCGGACCAGCTTCTCCAGCTCGGTCGAGTGCTGGTCGACGAGCGCGAGGTAGAGCTCGAGCTTGCCCGGGAAGTGCTGGTAGAGAACCGGCTTGGACACACCCGCGCGAGCGGCGATGTCGTCCATGGCGGCTTGGTGGTACCCGTTCTCGACGAAGACGCCGAGGGCGGCGTCGAGCAGCTGGGCGCGACGCTCGGAGCGTGGCAGTCGCTGCCCGCGCTGCATCGCGGGCTGCCCGGGCGGTGGCACCGGGCGCTGCGCGGTCGGCGTGTCGTCGGACATGGAACCCCTTGCTTCAACTCGGGCATCGGGCCCTCCGCGGCGCCGGACGGCGACGGTCGGGCGACGATGTCGTTCTCACCATACCGACCAGTACCGTGGTGGCATGCCGTTCGAACCACTGGTCAAGACGGGTCGATCGCTGTCGGGGGAGGAGGTCACTCGCTACGCCAGGCACGTCCTCATCCCGGGCGTGGGCCGCGAGGGCCAGGAGCGACTCGCCGCTGCGAAGGTCCTCGTCGTCGGCGCCGGCGGCCTCGGCTCGCCCGCGCTGCTCTACCTCGCCGCGGCTGGCGTCGGGACGATCGGTGTGGTTGACGCTGACGTCGTCGAGCTGACGAACCTGCACCGCCAGGTCATCCACTCGGACGCCGACCTCGGCCGGCCCAAGACCGAGTCGGCCGAGTCTGCCGTCCATCGCGTCAACCCGCACGTCGACCTGATCCGCCACGACGTGACGCTCGACTCGAGCAACGCCCTCGACGTCATCCGCGACTACGACGTCGTCGTCGACGGCACCGACAACTTCCCGACGCGCTATCTCGTCAACGACGCCTGCGTCCTGTTGGGCAAGCCGCACGTCTGGGGCTCGATCCTCCGCTTCGACGGTCAGGTGTCGGTGTGGTGGAAGGGGCACGGGCCGTGCTACCGGTGCGTCTTCCCGGAGCCGCCCCCTCCGGGAGCCGTCCCGAGCTGCGCCGAGGGCGGAGTCTTCGGAGTCCTTTGTGCCGCAATCGGATCCGTCCAGACCACCGAAGCCATCAAGCTGCTGCTCGGGATCGGCGAGCCGCTGACCGGTCGCCTCCTCATCCACGACGCCCTGCGCCAGACGTGGGACACCCTGACCGTTCGGGCCGACCCGGCCTGCCCGGTGTGCGGCGACGACCCCGCGATCACCGAGCTGATCGACTACGTCGAGTTCTGTGGAGTGCCCGGGGCCCCCACCGGCGACGAAGGAGCCGTCCCGGAGGTCTCCGTCCGACAGCTGGCCGACGAGCTCGCCGCGAGCGACCCGCCGCTGCTCGTCGACGTCCGCGGCCCGGAGGAACGGGCCATCGCGTCGATCCCCGGGGCTGTGCCCATCCATCTCGACCGCTTCCGCAGCGGCGCGGCGTGGGATGATCTGCCGCGCGACCGTCGGGTCCTGATCCACTGCAAGGTCGGTGGCCGCTCGGCCGAGGCGACCCGCCTCGCGATGCGAGCCGGTTACACCGACGTGGCCAATGTCGCCGGCGGCGTCATCGCCTACCTGCGGGAGATCGACCCCAGCCAGCCGGAGTACTGATGGAGGACTACGCGCAGCGGGTCCTCGAGGTCGTCGCGCGGATCCCTCCGGGGCGTGTCGTCGCATACGGCGACATCGCCCGGGCGCTGGGCGAGGGTGGCGCCCGGAACGTCGGGACCGTCATGAGCCGCTACGGCTCTGACGTGCCCTGGTGGCGCGTCATCCGCGCGGACGGCCGCCCGCCCCGGGGGCACGACGCCATCGCCATCGAGCACTGGCGCGCGGAGGGCACGCCGATGGCCCGTGGCCTCGTCGACGGAGGCCGCGCGGACATGGTGAGGGCGCGCTGGTCGATTCCCCGGGCGTCGCCCGGGCCGGATGGCTCACGAGGCGCGCTCCACCACGTCGAGCTCTGGGTCGCCGACATCGCCGCAGCCAAGCGCGAGTGGGGCTGGCTGCTCGGCCGGCTCGGCTACCGCCTCGGTGACGACTGGGGCCATGGGCAGGCGTGGGAGCTGGGGTCCCTCTACATCGTCATCGAGTCTGGGCCCGACGTGGCGCCGGGTCGGCACGACCGCGTCCGCCCGGGACTCAACCACCTCGCCTTCCACGCGGGCTCACGGGGAGACGTCGACGCCGTGGTCGCCGCCTCCGCCGAGGCTGGGTGGACGCTGATGTTCGCCGATCGGCACCCCTTCGCGGGTGGGCCCGACCACTACGCCGCCTACCTCGAGAGCACCGAGGGCTTCGAGGTGGAGCTCGTCGCCGGCTGACGTCCAACCCCTCATGCCGTATGCCGCTGAGCCGGCCCCGTGCCCACGGTTCGTCGGGCACCGGGCCGGCTGAGCGGCATACGGCTGCATCCTGACGACACGCCGCGCGCTGGGCCGGCCGTGGGTCCACGGGCCTGTCGGTCGCTCGTGATGGAATCCTGCGGTGGTCATCCTCCGACGTGCCCCCGCGCAGCGCGTCGGGGAGGTGTGCCTCGATGAGTCCCAGCAGCGTGCGGTCAACTCGACCGCCGCCGTGCTGCGTGTCCTGGGTGGTCCCGGGACGGGCAAGTCGACCCTCGCGGTCGAGCTCGTCGTCGACGCCGTTTCGAAGGGCGCCCGCGCGGACGAGTGTCTCGTCGTGGCCGCCACGCGGACCGCCGCAGCGGCGTTGCGACAGCGGGTGACGGCCCGGCTGGGGGGCACGTCGACGCTTCCCCTCGCTCGTACGTGGCAGGCCCTCGGCTTCGGCATCCTGCGCGCCGAGGCGGCGCTGCGCGGCGACCCGGCGCCCAGGCTGCTCAACGGCCCCGAGCAGGACGCGATCCTCCGAGACCTCCTCGCTGGGCATGCGTCTGGGGATGCTCCCGCCCCGGAATGGCCGGCCTCAGTGCGGGACGCGCTCGGCACCAGAGGCTTCCGCAACGAGCTGCGGGACCTCCTGATGCGCGCCGTCGAGCATGGCCAGGCCCCAGAGGACCTGCACCGCCTCGGTGGCGAGCACGACCGACCCGAGTGGGTCGCCGCCGCGCAGGTGCTGCGCGAGTACGACGAGGTGACCTCGCTGAGCAGGCACGGCTCCTACGACCCCGCCTGGGTGCTCACCGCGGCGGCCGATGTGCTCGAGGACGGCCCCTCGGCGCTCGCGCGGCTCCGTGAGGTGCTGGGCCTCGTCGTCGTCGACGACGCCCAGGAGATGACCTCTGCTGCGGCCCGGCTCCTCCGGGTCATCGCGCGCGGCGGCACACGGATCGTGCTCATCGGAGATCCGGACTCGGCGGTCCAGACCTTCCGCGGCGCCGATCCACGCTTCCTCGCGAGCGCTTGGGAGGTGCTCGGCCCGGCGACTGCCGGGGCTGGTCGGGAGACGATGGTGCTCCAGCGTGGGCACCGGCTTCCTGAGGCCGTCGCCGCCGTGGCCGGCCGGGTGACGCGCCGGATCGGGGCGCTCGGCGGCGGTGAGCAGCGCAGGTTCACGGCGCTCGGTTCCACCGCGCGCGTGGACGTCGCGCTGCTTCGCTCCGTCGCGCAGGAGACGAGCCACATCGCGGCGGTCCTGCGCCGGGCCCACCTCGTCGAGGGCATGCCCTGGACGGACATGGCCGTGGTCGTCCGGGGGAGTGCTCGGGCGGCGAGCTTGCGTCGCATGCTTGCCCAGGCCGGCGTGCCGGTGACGGCTGCCACTGCGGAGACGCCGGTCCGGGACGAGGTCGCCGTGCGTCCCATGCTCGCCCTGCTCGAGGAGGCCGTCGCGCTGGCTCGAGATCCCCGGCACGTCGTCGACCCGGTGCGGGTGGCCGACCTGGTTCTCTCGCCGATCGGAGGGTCCGACACGGTCGGGCTGCGGCGGCTGCGCCGGCTCCTTCGCCAGGAGGAGCTCGCTGGGGGAGGCGGCCGGTCGAGCGACGAGCTGCTGTCCGAGCTGGTCCGCGACCCGCTGTGGGCAGGGCGCCTCGGCGGCACGGGGCGACCGGCAGCCCGGATCGCCGCGGCGCTTGCCGCCGGCGTGGCGGCGGCACGCGTGGGGACGGATGGACGATGGGCGCCCGGCGTGACCTCCGAGTCGGTCCTCTGGGCGATCTGGCAGGGCGCGGGTGTCGCAGACGCGTGGCGGAGGCAGGCGCTCGCCGGCGGACCGTGGGGCGCGCGGGCCGACCGCGACCTCGACGCCGTGCTGGCCCTGTTCGACGCCGCCGGGTCGTTCGTCGACCGGTTGCCTACAGCGGGACCCGACACGTTCGCCGAGCACATCCTCGGCCAGGACGTGCCCGGTGACACGCTGCTCGTCGGCGGCCAGACCGGACCACAGGTCTCGTTGGTGACGCCGCAGACCGGGGCCGGCCGGGAGTGGCGCCTCGTCGTGGTCGCGGGCGTGCAGGAGGGCGTCTGGCCCGACCTGCGCCTGCGCGGCTCGATCCTCGGCTCCGAGGACCTCGTGGGCGTCGTGAGCCAGCGGCCACTGGGCTTCCGTGCAGCGCAGGCGGCGGTGCGTTACGACGAGACCCGGCTGTTCCACGTCGCCGTGACGCGTGCCACGGAGCGGTTGCTCGTGACGGCGGTCGGCAACGAGGAGGAGCAACCGTCGGTCTACCTGGACCTCGTCGACCCACCGGCGAGAGGGCGGCTGGCCGACGAGGTCAGGCCGCACACGGACCTCGCCCGGACCATGTCCCTTGCGGGGCTGGTGGGGGAGCTGCGGCGCGAGGTCGTCAGCCCCGATCCGGGCGTTGCCGAGCCGGCCCTGGCGCTGCTCGCGCTGGCGGCGCGCGCCGACGTCCGAGGAGCCGACCCGCGCAGCTGGTGGGCCCTGCGCGACGTCACGACGGAGCGTCCGGTTCGTGGCCCGGACGAGCCGGTCCACGTGTCTCCGTCCAAGGTGACGTACTTCTCCGAGTGCGCGCTGCGCTGGTTCCTCACGTCCGTCGGCGGTGACGGTGTGGCCCTCGGGGCGGCCTCTGTGGGGACATTCGTCCACGACATCGTCGCCGAGCTGCCCGAGGCCCCGCTCGAGGTGCTCGACCGTGAGGTCGATGCCCGGTGGGGTCGGCTCGGCATGCCGTCAGGCTGGGTCACCGACCGGACCCGACGCCAGGCCCATGACATGGTGGCGCGGTACGTCGCCTACCGCGAGTCGGTCGCGGCGGAGTGGGAGCCCGTCGGGGTCGAGACCGAGTTCCGGGTCCGGGTCGGGCGTGCGGTGGTCGCTGGTCGCGTCGACCGCATCGAGCGCGACCGAGGTGGGCGCCTGCGCATCGTCGACCTCAAGACGGGCACGAGCAAGCCGACGAAGGCCGAGCTGGAGCGGCACGGGCAGCTCGGCGCCTACCAGGTGGCGGTCGAGGCCGACGGCTTCCCATCGCTTGGCCACGAGAGCGCTGGGGCCGCGCTCGTCCACATCGGCAAGGGTGGCCTCGCCGGGCTGCGCCCCGCCGTGCTGAGCCAGGGCGCGCTCGCCGAGTGCGCCGAGCCGGCCTGGGCCCGAGCGCTCGTGCAGACGACCGCCGAGGGCATGGCCGGCGCCACTTTCGTTGCATCGCAAGGCAGTTGCCGCACGTGCCCGGTCAAGTCGTCCTGTCCGGTGCAGCCGGAGGGAGATGCCCTGTGACCGCGACAACAGAGCGGATGACGGTAGCTCCCCACCAGCTGCGCTGCTCGGCCCTCGACATCGCCCGAGCGCTGGACCTGCCGGCTCCGACGGACGAGCAGGCAGCCGTCATCGAGGCCGGGCCCCGGCCCCTGCTCGTCGTCGCGGGCGCCGGCTCAGGCAAGACCGAGACGATGGCCGCCCGGGTCGTCTGGCTCGTCGCCAACGGACTCGTCACCCCCGACCAGGTGCTGGGGTTGACCTTCACGCGGAAGGCGGCAGCGGAGCTGTCCCAGCGCATCGGCAAGCGGCTGCGAGGTCTCGAGCGGGCCGGGCTCTGGACACCGCCAGAAGACGACGGCAGCGGCGCCGAGGTGCTCGGTGGCACGCCGACCGTCTCCACGTACCACTCCTACGCCGGCCGGCTCGTCCGCGAGCACGCCCTTCGGCTCGGGGTCGAGCCGGAGTTCCGAGTCCTCACCGAGGCCGGCGCCTGGCAGCTGGCCGCTGAGGCCGTCTCGCGGTGGGACGGGCCGATGGACGTGGTGTCCAAGGCCGAGTCGACGGTCATCGAGGCCGTGATGTCCCTCGCCGGCGAGATGGCCGAGCACGTCCGTACACCGGCGGAGGTGATGGACCACCTCGACGCGGTCATCGCGGCGCTGGATGACCTGCCCGACGGCGATGGCAGGGGAAGTCTCGCGCCGGCGAAAGAGGCCCTGGCGGTGCTGCGCGAGCGGCGTGCCGTCCTGCCGATCGTCGAGGCCTTCGTGCGACTGAAGCGGGAGCGCGAGGCGCTGGACTTCGCGGACCAGGTGGCCCTCGCGGCCCGCGTTGCCGGGTCGGTGCCACACGTCGGGCAGGTCGAGCGTGAGCGGTTCAGGGCCGTCCTGCTCGACGAGTTCCAGGACACGTCCGAGGCCCAGCTGACGCTGCTGCGGTCGCTCTTCCACGACGCGTCCGTGGCCCTCACGGCCGTCGGGGACCCCAACCAGTCCATCTACGGTTGGCGCGGGGCCAGCGCGACGACCCTGCTGCGGTTCCCGGTGGAGTTCGCCGGCGTCGATGGACCAGCGGACGTGCTGCCGCTCTCGACGAGCTGGCGCAACGACGAGCTGATCCTCGCGGCGGCCAATGTCACCGCCGCGCCCCTGGCCACGGCCCACGTCCAGCAGCTCCGGCCGCGGCCGGGAGCGGGACCCGGGGCGATCACGATCGCGCGGGGCGAGACCGCCGAGCAGGAGGCAGCGCAGGTGGCTGCCTGGATCGCCTCCCATTGGCGGTCGCCGAGCGGTCGTCGGACAGGGCGGAGCGCCGCCGTGTTGTGCAGACGACGCTCCTCGTTCCCGCTCGTCATGGAGGCCCTACGGGTTGCCGGGCTTCCGGTGGAGGTGGTCGGCCTGGGCGGCCTGCTCACCACCGCGGAAGTCAGCGATCTCGTCGCGCTGCTGTGGGTCGTGCAGGACCCGACCCGGGGGGACCAGCTGATGCGGCTGCTCACCGGGCCCGTCGCACGGCTCGGTGCAGCGGACCTCGACGCCTTGTGGACCTGGGCCAGGGAGCTGCACTCGCGACCGTGGCGCGTCGGCCATCCCGACCTGACCCAGGACGTCCTGCCCCTTGACAGCGCCGGCGAGTCCGGACCAGCGGGGGATCCAGGGGCCTCAACCGAGGACTGTGACTCGCCGGGCGCTGAGACGCGAGTCGGACGCCGGGACTCGGACCTCGCCTCGGA
>DASUQN010000489.1:0-8915 GCA_036280515.1 Intrasporangium sp.
GTCACGGGCACACGGTCGCCGTCTTCAACCGGACCCACGCGCGCACGCTCGCGCACCTGGAGGCACACCGGGCGGACGGCGCGTTCGTCGGGGCTGAAGTCGTCGAGGAGTTCGTCGCCTCCCTCATCCGGCCTCGCCGGATCATCATCATGGTCAAGGCCGGCCCGGGCACCGACGCCGTGATCGACCAGCTCGCACCGCTGCTCGAGGATGGCGACATCGTCGTCGATGGCGGCAACGCCCATTTCGAGGACACACGGCGGCGCGAGGCGGCCCTCCGGGAGGTCGGCCTCCACTTCGTCGGCGCCGGCATCTCCGGCGGCGAGGTGGGCGCGCTGGAGGGTCCGTCGATCATGCCGGGAGGCTCGGAGGAGTCCTACGAGGCGCTCGGACCGATCCTCGAGTCCATCGCGGCGAAGGTCGACGGCGAGCCGTGCTGCGCCCACATGGGCCCCGACGGCGCCGGCCACTTCGTCAAGATGGTCCACAACGGCATCGAGTACGCCGACATGCAGTTCATCGCCGAGGCCTACGACGTGCTCACGGCGGCCGGCCTGTCGGCCGGCGACGTCGCCGACGTCTTCCGGGAGTGGAACACCGGAGAGCTCGACTCCTTCCTCGTCGAGATCACGGCAGAGGTCCTCGACCAGGTCGACGCGTCGACGGGGCGGCCCCTCGTCGAGCTCATCGTTGACCAGGCGGAGCAGAAGGGCACCGGCCGCTGGACGGTCCAGTCGGCTCTCGAGCTCGGGGTCCCCGTGTCGGCGATCGCCGAGGCCGTGTTCGCGCGCTCGGCCTCCGGCGACCGCACCGTCCGCGAGGCGTCACGCGGTGTCCTCACCGGCCCCGAGCGCAACCTGCCGCCCTGGGCCGCAGCCGAGCGGAAGCAGCTGGTGGACGCCGTCCGCGACGCCCTCTGGTCCGCCAAGGTCGTTGCCTACGCCCAGGGCCTCCAACAGATCCGCCAGGCGAGCGCCAACTACGGCTGGGGCGTCGACATCGCGACGGTGGCCCGCATCTGGCGGGGCGGGTGCATCATCCGGGCGCGCCTGCTCAAGCAGATCAGCGACGAGTACGCCGCGGGGCAGCTCGCCACCCTCCTCGTGGCCCCGAGCATCCAGGAGGGTCTGGCAGCCCGCCAGGAGTCGTGGCGACAGGTCGTGGCGGCAGCCGCAACGGCCGGGGTGCCCGTACCCGGCTTCTCGAGCGCCCTCGCCTACTACGACACCGTCCGCGCGGAGCGGCTCCCGGCCGCGCTCGTCCAAGGCCTTCGCGACAACTTCGGCGCACACACCTATCGCCGGGTCGACCGCGAGGGCACCTTCCACACGCTGTGGTCGGCAGACCGGTCCGAAGTCGAGATCTGAGCGCCGCAGCGTGCACGCTCCGCTTCCACCCGAGCTCGCGGCGTCGGCTGACGCCGTCGCGAGGCAACTCCATCGTCGTATGCCGCTGGGCTCGGTCGGGCGGCTCGGCGTGGCCTTCTCCGGGGGCGTGGACTCAGGCCTCCTCCTCGCGCTCGCGGTCCGTGCGCTCGGGGCCGACCGGGTGCTCGCCGTGATCGGGGTCTCCCCCAGCCTGGCCCGCGACGAGCTGCACGGCGCCCGGGACGTGGCGGCGGCCATCGGGGCCCCCGTCGTCGAGGTGGCGACCCACGAGGGCGACCATCCGATGTACCGGGCGAACGGGCCGGACCGCTGCTTCTTCTGCAAGGACGAGCTCTTCACCCGAATCTCCGACGAGGTGGCCGGTGCCCATGGGCTCGTCGCCGTGGCCTACGGCGAGAACGCCGATGACGCCCGGCGACCCGACCGCCCCGGTGGCCGGGCCGCGACGAACCATGACGTCATGCGGCCGCTCGCCGACGCGGGACTGACCAAGGCGGACGTCCGGGCCCTCGCTCGCGCGCTGGGCCTGCCCAACGCCGACAAGCCGGCCGCTCCGTGCCTGGCCTCCCGGATCCCGCACTTCTCCGAGGTCGACCCGGCCAAGCTCGCCCAGGTCGAGGCGGCCGAGCGGGGGCTGCGGGCGCTGGGCTTCGCCGACTGCCGCGTCAGGCACCACGGCGACGTGGCCCGGGTGGAGCTGCCCGACCTCGAGCTGGCCCGGGCCATGGAGCCCGAGGTGCGCTCGGCGATCCACGCGGTGGGGGTCGAGGCCGGCTTCCGGTTCGTCGCGGTCGATGTCTCCGGGATCCAGTCGGGGGCTATCACGCTCCCACTCGTGCGGCTGGCTCATGGCTGACCTCGCGCCATCCGGCCCGGGCGACCTGCAGGGCGTCGCCGAGCTCGACCTCGGCCGCGCCGCCCGCCGGGGCTATCCGGAGGCGGTCCTCTGCGAGCGCAAGACGCCAGCGCAGGTGGCGTCGATTGCCTTGGCGCTCAAAGACGCCCATGACCATGGCACGACGACCGGGCCGGTGCTCTTCACTCGTGCTCCGACGGCTCACGCGGAGGCGGTCCTCCGTGTGCTGCCCGATGCGATGCACGACGAGGTCGGCCGGATCCTCGCGTGGCCTCCGCGGGCACCCGAGCCGACAGGCGGGCTCGTCGCGGTCCTCTGTGCGGGAACGTCAGACCTACCGGTGGCTCGGGAGGCCCTTGTCACGCTGACCTACCTCGGGCGTCCCACGCAGTTCGTCGTCGACGTCGGCGTGGCCGGGATCCACCGGGTGCTCGCGCGAGAGGACCTGATCCGGTCGGCCCGTGCGATCGTCGTGGTCGCGGGGATGGACGGGGCGCTCGCGTCGGTCGTGGCCGGCCTGGCGAGCGCGCCGGTCGTGGCGGTTCCGACCTCCGTCGGGTACGGCGCGGCGTTCGACGGGCTTGCTCCGTTGCTGTCGATGCTCAACGCCTGTGCCCCCGGTGTCGGCGTCGTCAACATCGACAACGGCTACGGCGCCGGGCACCTCGCTGCACAGATCGCCGCCGACCCGACCTGACGGCCCGGTGCCCGCCCCGACGGGTCAGCTCTCGAGCTTCCTGACGATGCGTTGGACGGTGAGCCAGCTGCGAGTGGTGATGCCCTTCCCGTAGCGCCTCTCCAGCCAGGACATGAAGTCCGGGGTCCTGCCCGGGTCGCTGTTGTCGATGACGGCGAGGACGACCCGGACCGCAGGGTCGTATCGGACGACCTGTGTCAGCGGGTCCGACTGCCCCGGCACGTGATCGGTCGGCGGCGCGACGTCCTTGAGAAACGTCGCGGTCAGGTAGGTGCCACGTCCATGGGTCAGACCGGGAAAGGGGTCGCTGTCGAGCAGCGCGCGCAGCTCGGGGTGCGCGCGGATGATGGTGCGGCTGGAGAGGCCGAGCTCGCTGGTGAGCGCCGTCTCGATCCGCCGCTCGAGGGCGGGCACGTCCGTCTCATCGCTGCCGAACACGATGTTGCCGCTGGCCAGCACCGAGGCCACTCCCTCGAACCCCAGCCCCTCGAACACTCCTCGCAGCTTGTCGTTCGTCATGTTCTTGCCGCTCGGTGCGATCCCGCGCAGGAGCGCTGCGTACCGGTGCATGACGCCCACGTTTACGCGCTCCCCGGGGGAGCGGCCCATCCTGGGGCGAGTCCGGCGTCGACGGCGGCGGCAACGGCGCGTTCGAGGACGTCGCGGACCGGGCGGTGCAGAGCGGCCGCGGCGGCCGCGACGGCGGAGAACTCAGGGGTCACGTTGATGATTCGGCCGTTGCGGTGGGCCACCTTGACCGCGATCCGCTGACCGTCGACGTGGACGTCGACCCAGGACCGAGCGAGGGCCCACCGGGTGACCTGGCTCTGTCGCACCCCGATCGTGCTCGTCTGCGCCAGCACGAGGTCCCTGAGCCGCGGCGCGTCGTCGAGGTGGGCCAGGACCGAGAGGATGTGAGCCGGGCGGCCGTTCTTCATGAGGATCGGCGTCAGCCACGCATCCGCGGCGTCGTTGTCGAGCAGCGCCGTGAGCACGGTGGGCCAGACGCGTGGGTCCATGTCGTCCACGTTGGCCTCGAGCACGACCATGAGCGACTCGTCGAGGCCCTCATCGCGACTGGCCGTGCTCCCGGGGGCCACGGCCGTCCCCGGATGCTCGTCCCGCTCCGGTTCCCCTGAGCCCACGACCACACGGACGACGTTGGCCCGGCCATCGACGTCCCTGGTGCCCGCCCCCACGCCCACGGCTGCGACCTCCATCCTCGGCAGCGGGCCCTGTCGTGTCGCCAACGTCGTCAGCAGAGCCACCCCCGTAGGCGTCGCGAGCTCCCCCTCCCCGACCGCCTCGACGACCCAGCCGAGGGTCAGGCCGAGAACGGCGGGGACCGGCACGGCGACCATGCCATGGGAACCACGTACCGACCCGGAACCGACCGCGATCGCGCTGACGACGACCTCCGACACCCGGAGGTCGTCCAGTGCCGCGCACACGCCGACGACATCGGCGATGGAGTCCCACGCGCCCACCTCATGGAACTGGACGTCGTCGACCTGGACGCCGTGCACCGTCGCCTCGACGCGTGCAAGGGCCTCGAACGCCGAGTAGGCGCGCCGCCCAAGGGTTTTCCCCAGCTCGGCGGAGGCGAGGAGCCGCTGGACCTCCGCCCACGGACGGTGGGGCTGGTCCGGTTGTGTCAGCTCGACGCCGACCTTGAGTGCGCGCATTCCTGCCCGGGTCGTGTCGGCGGCCGTGATCCTCACGCTCCCGGGGATGACCGCCTCAACGGCGGACCGCACGTTGGCGAGCGACGCGCCGGCGTCGACGAGCGCACCGAGGAGCATGTCGCCCGCGACCCCTGCCGACGCGTCGATCCACGCGGTCCGGCCAGGCGGAGTCTCCGGCCTGGTCACGCCTGTCACGCTGCTGGGCATGCGCCACAGGCTAGGCGCTGATCCCGCAACACACCCGCCCACCGACCACCCACACCTGCTGCAACAGGTCCTGGCAGTCGGTAGGCGGATGTGTTGCGGCCCCTGGGCGGGAGGGCTGGGAGGACGCGCGGCCCGGGGACGGAGCTCAGCGGCATACGGCATGGGACTGGTGAACCCGGCCGACCCCTCAACGCTGGGTCGTGTCGGTGACCTCGCCGACGAGCTCCTCGAGCACGTCCTCGAGGAAGACGACGCCCGTCACCTCCCCGGACTCATCGATGACGCGAGCGAGGTGAGCCCCGGTGAGCTGCATCGTGGCGAGGACGTCCTCGACCTCGTCGCCCTCCCGGACGGTGGCGAGCCGGCGGATCCGCTTCGGGGGGACGGGCAGCTCGTGGCGCTCGTCGTCGGCGTAGAGCACGTCCTTGAGGTGCAGGTAGCCGGCGATGTCCCCGCCGGCGTCGAGGACCGGGTAACGCGAGAACCCCTGCCTGGCGACGAGCAGCTCGATGTCCGCGGGAGTCGCCCCCAGCTGCACGGTCGTCAGCCCCTCGAGCCCGACGGCGACATCGCGAGCGAGCTTGTCGGAGAACTCCAGCGTCTTGGAGACCAGGCCGTGTCGCGACTCCTCGATGAGCCCCTCGCGACGGGACTCGCCGACGATGTGGGCCACCTCCTCCGCGGTGTAGGCCGACGAGATCTCGTCCTTGGGCTCGATCCCGAAGAGGCGCACGAGCGCCTTGGCAACCGTCTCCATCGCGATCACGATGGGGCGCAGGGCGCGCGTGATGGCGTAGAGCGGAGGCACGAGCAGCAGCGCGGATCGCTCCGGGCCGGCGATGGCGATGTTCTTGGGGATCATCTCCCCGACCACGACGTGCAGGTAGGACACGATGAGCAGGGCGACTGCGAGCGCCACGCCTCCCGCCCAGGCCGCACCCATCCCCCACGCCGCGAAGACCGGCTCGAACAGGTGGTGGAGGGCGGCCTCGGCCAGGGCACCGAGTCCCACGGAGCACACGGTGATGCCCAGCTGGGCGGTCGCGAGCATCGACCCGAGACGCTCGAGCGCCTCGATGCTCGTGCTCGCCCGCTTGCTTCCGGCGTCGGCGAGCGGCTCCAGGGCAGAGCGCCGAACGGCCATGGCAGCGAACTCGGCGCCGACGAAGAATGCGTTGCCGAAGAGCAGGAACAGCGACACGACGTAGACCCAGGCACCACTCATCGCGGCACCTCCCTCACGGTGTCGCGTTCACGGGGCTCTGGCGCCGAGTCGGGATCGGGCACGAAGCGCAACCGGTCGACCCGGCGCCGGGCCATGCCTGTCACGTGGACGCGCCAGCCGGGGACCCTGATCACGTCGCCGACCACGGGCACCCGCCCCAGCCGGGCCATCACGTAGCCGCCCATCGTCTCGTACGTCGTGCCGTCGGGCACCTCGGCGTCGAAGGCGTCCCGCACCTCGTCCGGTCGCCACAGGCCCGGGACCGTCCACGACCCGTCGGTCAGCTCGCGTCCGCTCTGCCGCCTCCGGTCGTGCTCGTCCGCCACCTCGCCGACGATCTCCTCGACGACGTCCTCGAGGGTGACGATGCCGGAGGTGCCGCCGTACTCGTCGACGACGACGGCCATCTGGAAGCCGCCCGCCCGCAGCTGCCGCAGCAGCGGCTCGAGCTGGATCGTCTCGGGCACGACGAGGCGGTCGGACATGAGCGCGGACACCGGGACGTCCTTGCGGCGCTCGTGCGGCACGGCCATGGCGCGCTTGACGTGGACCACGCCGTCGATGTCGTCCCAGTCGTTGCCCATGACGGGGAAACGCGAGTGACCAGTCCGCCGCGACAGCCGGAGGACGTCGTCGGCCGACTCGTCCCGATGGATACCGGCACAGCGCACGCGTGGCGTCATGACGTCGTCAGCAGTGCGCTCGCCGAAGCCGAGCGTCTTCGTGAGCAGGCGCGCGGTCGTGACCTCGAGGGTCCCGGCCTCGGCCGATCGCTGCACGAGGCTCGCGAGCTCCTGCGGCGTCCGTGCGCCGGAGAGCTCCTCCTGCGGCTCGATCCCGATCGCGCGCAGGAACGCGTTGGCGGAGCCATTGAGCGCGAGGATCAGCGGCTTGGCCACCGTCGCGAAGATCCGGACGGGCAGCGCGACGACCTTCGCGGTGGTCAGGGGTGCCGAGATGCCGAGGAACTGCGGGAGCAGCTCGCCGAAGACCATCGAGAACGCGGTCGCCAGCACGAGTGCAAGTGCGCCGGAGATGGCCTCGACCGCTGGCTGTGCCAGCCCGAGGCTGCTCAACGGGCCGGTCAGCAGGCGGCCGATCGACGGCTGGGCGAGGTAGCCGACGACGAGAGTCGTGATGGTGATGCCGACCTGGGCCGCGGACAGCTGGGTGGACAGCTGCCGCAGTGACTGGAGGACGACCCGGGCGCGGCCGTCGCCGGCGTCGATCGCCTTCTGGACGGTCGGCCGGTCGAGGGCGACGAGCGAGAACTCCGCAGCGACGAAGACGGCGGTGCCGCCGGTCAGGAGGATCGCTGCGAGCAGGAGCAGCCACTCGGTCAACGCATCCTCACCGCATCCTCACCATGCCCTCACCGCGCCCACTATATGGACCTGTCACGTCGGTCGGAGCGGTGTGGTTGAGTTGGACGCACACCAGGAATCGCCCTTCGGGGGCCTTGAAGGAGGCTTTGTGACAGCCGCGTCGGCCGCCACCCCAGCACAGCCCGCCGCGGGAGGCGCCACGCCGTCCGCCGATCCGCAACGGGGCCGGATCGAGATCCGTGGACTCACCAAGCGGTTCGGACGGTTCACGGCCGTCGACAACCTCGACCTCGATGTCGTACCCGGCCGGATCACCGGCTTCCTCGGCCCGAACGGCGCCGGCAAGACGACGACCCTGCGGATGCTCCTGGGGCTGATCCGTCCGAGCGCCGGCACCGCAACCATCGAGGGGCGTCGCTACCACGACATCGCCAACCCGCTGGCCGTCGTCGGGTCGGCGCTCGAGTCGACCAACTTCCACCCGGGGCGCACCGGGCGCAACCACCTGGTGACCCTTGCCGCCGCGTCGAGGATCCCGGCCAGTCGCGTGGACGAGATGCTCGAGCTCGTGGGCATCCCGGCCGCGGCGAGCAAGCGCGCAGGCGGCTACTCGATGGGCATGCGGCAGCGACTCGGGCTCGCGGCCGCCCTGCTCGGAGACCCGCGCGTCATCATCCTCGACGAGCCCGCGAACGGCTTGGACCCCGACGGCATCCGGTGGCTGCGCGGGTTCCTGCGCCACCTCGCTTCAGAGGGCCGCACGCTGCTCATCTCGAGCCACATGCTGTCCGAGGTCGAGCAGACCGTCGACGACGTCGTCATCATCGCGAACGGCAAGCGGGTCGCACAGGGCACCATCGAGGAGCTCAGGGGCGAGCCGACCGCCTTCGTGCGCACGTCCGATCCCGACCGGCTGGCGAGCACCTTGGCCGGGCGGGGGCTCAGCCTCAAGCGCCGGGACGGCGGCATCCAGGTGACGACGGAGGACCTCGCGATGGTGGGGGACCTCGCACACGCGGCTGACATCGCGATCCACGAGCTGCGCGCCGAGAAGACCCACCTCGAGGAGCTCTACTTCAACCTCACCGACTCGGACCAACACCGCAACCGCAACCTCGGTGAACCGGTTGCACCGCTCGGCCAGCTGCCCCCGCCGAGCGGGCCGCCCCTCGACCCGAGCCTGCTCGCCGTGACTCCGGACACTTCGCCGGCGGACCCAACACCGCCCGAGACGCAACGACAGGAGGAGGCGCGGTGAGCAAGGCCGTCAGCTCGGAGTTCCGCAAGTTCTTCACGACGCGGCTGTGGTGGGGCATGCTCATCGCGATCGTCGTGGCCGGCGCCGCCTTCGCGGCACTGTTCGCGTTCCTGTTCACCAGCGAGGCCGTCATGGGCGAGGGCGGCCCCGGCCTCCCGACCTCCGACGCGGAGCTGGCCCGGACCACCTTCACGAGTGGCATCGGCGTCGGCTACCTGCTGACCCTGGCGATCGGGGTCATGACCGTCGGGTCCGAGTACCGTCACAAGACGAT
>DASUQN010000490.1:0-3316 GCA_036280515.1 Intrasporangium sp.
TGCGACGAAGGCACGCCCGTACGAGGGCGTGCCCTTCGACGATGCGCGACCGGTCCCACCGCGAGCGGTCCTGGTCGGCGAGGCGGACCATCGAGCCGTCGGCCGCGACGCGCGCTGGGCGCCGCGAATCGGTGAGGAGCATCAGCGCGAGGAGACCTACGGCTTCGGGTTCGTCGGGCATCAGCTCGACCAGCACGCGGCCGAGCCGGATCGCCTCGGCACAGAGGTCGGTGCGCACGAGGTCGGCGCCCGCCGTCGCCGAGTGCCCCTCGGTGAAGACGAGGTAGAGCACCGCAAGCACCGATGCCAGCCGGTCCGGCAGGTCCGCGTCGCGCGGCACGCGATACGGGATGCCAGCGTCGCGGATCTTCTTCTTGGCCCGGACGATTCGCTGCGCCATGGTCGGCTCGGGCACGAGGAATGCACGAGCGATCTCAGGCGTCGAGAGGCCACCGAGCAGGCGCAGCGTCAGGCCCACCTGTGCCTCGCGCGACAGCGCCGGGTGGCAGCAGGTGAAGATGAGCCGAAGCCGGTCGTCCCGCACGGGACCCTCCTCCCAGCTGGCCGAGAGCGCGTCGTCGCGCGCATGGAGCAGTAGTGATTCCGTATGCCGCTGGGCCCGGGACGCTTCCCGGCGCAGTCGGTCGATGGCCCGGTTTCGAGCGGTGGTGATGATCCAGCCAGCGGGGCTGGGCGGCAGGCCGTCCCGGGGCCACCGCTCGACGGCAACCGTGAAGGCGTCCTGGACCGCGTCTTCGGCGAGGTCGATGTCGCCGAAGACGCGGATGAGGACGGAGACGGCCCGCCCGTGCTCCTCGCGGAAGACGCGGGCGATGTCGTCGGACGTCACCGCCATGGCTCGCAGGGTGTCCCGCTCAGCTGGTCGTCGGCTGCTGCCCCGGGTCGTGCTCATCGACGAACGGACGCACCTCAACCGGGAACGCGGTGGCGCTGGCGATCCGTTCCGCCCACCGCAGCACGCGGTCGTAGTCGTCGGAACGGACGATGGACAGGCCGCCGAGGTGCTCTCTGACCTCGGCGTACGGCCCGTCGGTCAGCAGCGGCGACCCGTTGGCGGCGACCGTCACGGTCGTGGCCGCATCAAGATCGCCCAGCCCCCCGGCAAAGACCCAGCCGTCCGCGGCCCTGATCTCCTCGTTGACCCGCTCGATCTCCGCCATGACCGGCCCCAGATCGAGGTCCTCGGGCGGCGGGACGTTGGGAGTGAACAGGCTCAGCAGGTACGTCTTCATCGTCGTGTCCTTTCCGTACTCATGGGACTCTGTGACGGACGTCGGTTGTGGACGTCTCACCTGCTACACGAACGGCACGGTGGGAGATCGACAGCCGCCGGACACCGGCCAGCTCAGGTGCGGGCACGCTGCTCGACGAGCCCGACGGTGTTGCCCTCCGAGTCCTTGACGAAGGCCATCCACTCGTCGGTGCCCGCGGGTCCGAGAGTGGCGTCCTCGTGCGTGAAGATGACGTGCGGCTCGCCGACGACCTCGGTGCCGCGCTCGCGGAGCCGCGACAGCGTCGCCTCGATGTCGGCGACCCTGAGGTAGACGAGCGAGCTCGGAGCACCTTTGTCGAGGAGGAGCCGCACCCCGTCGAGGTCGAAGAAGACGAGACCCGGCGGGTCGAAGGTCGCGAGCGGCTCGGCCCCGAGCAGGTCCGCATAGAACGCCGAGGCCCGGCCGAGGTCCTGGGCACGCTGCGCCACCTGGACGAGGCCACCCGACCCACCGCCACCCGTGGGCAGGGAACGCGAGCGTGCGTCGAGCTCCTCGAAGAGCGTCAGGTGCACGCCACCCGGCGCGTCGAAGCGGGCATTGAGCGAGCGCCACGGCGTCTCCGTCGGCTCGGCGACGAGGGCCGCACCCGCGTCGACAACGGCACGGGTATGGGCGGCCGTGTCCTCCACCTCGAGCGCCACCCGGAAGTGCGGGGCGACCCGACGGCCCACCTCGACCTGGTCGATCATCTCCACCTGGGCGGTGTTGGCCAGCTCGAGCGTGGCCCGGCCCGCACCGAGGATCGTGACGACCGCGCCATTCCCCCCGGAGTAGGACTCCTCCTCGGGCATCCCCACCACGTCCCGGAAGAACCGGACGGCTTCGTCGAAGTCCTCCGCATGGACGACCAACCGCAGCTGCTTGACCCGACCAGTCACGTCACACCCACCTCACCAACCGTTCCCCGGCGCCCGTTCGTCCGCCGCTGTCAGGCCATCGTCCAGCACAATGGCCGACATGAGCGAGCATCGACCGGTCGACACGTGGCTGACCGACATGGACGGCGTGCTCGTCCACGAGGAGCAGGCGATCCCCGGCGCCCAGGAGTTCGTCGAGGCCCTGCGCGCGTCGGGCAAGCACTTCCTCGTCCTGACGAACAACTCGATCTTCACCCCTCGGGACCTGCGGGCCCGGCTACTCGCCAGCGGCATCGACGTGCCCGAGGAGTCGCTCTGGACCTCGGCGCTGGCAACCGCCATGTTCCTGGCCGACCAGCGACCGGGTGGGAGCGCCTTCGTCGTCGGCGAGGCAGGGCTGCTCACGGCGATGCACGACGTCGGCTTCGTCATGACCGACCGTCATCCCGACTACGTCGTGCTCGGCGAGACCCGGACGTACTCGTTCGAGTCAATCACGCGTGCGATCCGCCTCATCGAGAACGGCGCCCGGTTCATCGCGACCAATCCCGACCCGAGTGGTCCCAGCCCCTTCGGCACCCTGCCCGCCACGGGCTCGGTCGCCGCTCTCATCTCGACGGCGACCGGACGCCAGCCCTACTACGTCGGGAATCCGAACCCTCTCATGATGCGGAGCGCGCTCAACCGGATCGACGCCCACTCGGAGACGACGATCATGGTCGGCGACCGGATGGACACGGACATCGTCTCCGGGATCGAGGCCGGGCTGCGCACCGTCCTCGTCCTGACGGGCTCGACGCGCCGGGAGCAGGTCGAGACCTTTCCCTACCGTCCCAGCCGGATCGTCGACTCCGTCGCCGACCTCATCCGCTTCGTCGACCACGCTCGCCCAGCCACGCACTGAGGGGCCGGATGCCCCTCGGTCAGCCCTTCGTGCTGAAGGCGGCGTCGAAGGCGGTGCTCGGGCGCTCGAAGTTCAGCTCGCGGACGCGCCGCAAGGCGTCAGGGGCCCCGACGAGCCGGTCCATGCCGGCGTCCTCCCACTCGATGGAGATGGGTCCGTCGTAGCCGATGGCGTTGAGCGTGCGGAAGCAGTCCTCCCAGGGCACGTCACCGTGCCCTGTGGACACGAAGTCCCAGCCACGCCGGGGGTCGCCCCAGGGC
>DASUQN010000491.1:0-4264 GCA_036280515.1 Intrasporangium sp.
CGTCGCAGCATTCCAACGAGCTACCAGGCAGCGGTCGTACCCGAGATCGCCACCGTGTCGGTCGAGCTGCCGGGGGACGTGGCGGCCGACCTCGACGACGCGACCCGACTCCTCACGGCCTTCGACGCCGGGGGAGCGGGAGAGGTGGCTCCGTTTGCCGCGATCCTGCTCCGCTCGGAGAGCGCTGCCAGCTCACACATCGAGAACCTCACCTCGTCGGCCCGGGCCCTGGCCGAGGCGGCGATCGGAGCGGGCGATCGGTCCAACGCGGTCGCCGTCCTCGCGAACGTCCGCACCATGCAGGCCGCGATGGACCTCGCGGGGGATCTCGACGTGGCATCCATCCTGTCGATGCACCGCGCCCTGATGACGGGTCAGCAGCGGTTCCGGCCCGGCCGCTGGCGCGGGGAGCAGGTCTGGATCGGCGGGACCGGCCTGCATCCCGGTGACGCCGAGTTCGTGCCTCCGGTGGCCGCGGGGGTCCCGCGCCTGATGGACGATCTCGTGGCGTTCCTGGACCGGGATGACGTGCCGCCGCTGGCCCTCGGGGCACTCGCCCACGCGCAGTTCGAGACGATCCACCCCTTCGCGGACGGCAACGGCAGGACCGGCCGGGCCCTGCTCCATGCATCGCTGCTCAACACGGGGGTGATCCACCGGGTCACCGTCCCGATCTCGGCGGGCCTGCTCGTGGCCAAGGACAGGTACTTCGCCGCACTCGGCTCGTACCGAGCCGGCGATGCCGAGCCGATCCTCAGGTGCGTCGCCGACGCCGCCCGCGCCGGCGTCACGGTGGGCAGGCGACTCGTTGACCGCCTGCGCGAGGTGCGGGGCGAGTGGGACCGACGTGTCGAGGCGCGCTCGGACTCCGCGGTGTGGCCCATTGCCGACCTGCTGCTGCGCCAGCCAGTCGTCACGGCGAGGCTCGTCATGGCGGACCTCGCCGTATCTGCGCCGACCGCGCAGGCGGCGCTGTCCCGTCTCGTGGACGCCGGCGTCCTCGTGGAGTCGACCGGGTGGAAGCGCAATCGCGTCTACCGCTCACCTGAGGTGCTTGACGCCCTGGATGGTTACGCAGCGGGCCTCGGTCGTCGCAGCAGGTGACTTGATCGCTGCCTGAACACCCACCACCCCGATCGAGTGAACAAGAACTGCGAGGGGACCGCCCAGGTCCTGTTCACTCGAATGGGTTGAGGCGGTGGTCTCACACCCGGTGGAGGCGAACCATGACCTCGTGGTGGTCCGTCTGCGGGAACATGTCGAAGAGCCGAGCCTCCTCTGCGCAGAACGACGGCATCGCGGCGAGGTCCCGGGCCAGCGAGTCGACGTGGCAGCTCGAGTAGATCACGTCCCGCACCGCCGACTCCTCGAGCCGACCGGCCAGGTCCGGTCCAATGCCGCGACGTGGCGGGTTGACGATGACGAGGTCGGCGCCGGCGAGATCCGCGCCGACGGGGGCCGTGGCGTCCGCCGTCGCGAAACGGATCGGCCCGACGTCCGGGTGCTGCCGTCGCAGGTCACCCGCACTGGCCCGGGCGCTCTCGACGGCGTCAGGGGCCACCTCGATCCCGACGACCTCACGGCCCGGAGCGGCGACGTGCAGCGCAAATCCGCCGACCCCGCAGTAGAGATCCGACACCGAGCCGGGGGAGCGGTCCTCGACCCACTCGCGCGCCTGACGGTAGAGCGCGGCGGCCACAGCGGTGTTGGTCTGGAAGAAGCTGTTCGGTCGCAGCCCGAGGACGACGTCGTTGACGCGCATGGGCAGGCTGGACCGTTCCGTCAGGAGGATCTCCGTCTCGCCCTCGAGGATGGCCTTGTGCTCGGGCTGGAGGTTCACCGAGACGACCGCGATGCCCGGCAGGGCCGCCACCAGCCGCGGTAGGGCCTTGCGCATCCTGGGGACCTCGTGGCCGGTCCGCAGGACGAAGCGGATCATCAGCTCGTCGTCGGGTGAGTGCGTCACGATGAGGTACTTGAGCTGGCCGCGACGCGCGGGCACGTCGTAGGGCTCGAGGCGGAGCGCGTCGACGAAGTCGGCCAGAACCGGAAAGGTCCGCGCCAGGCCGGGCTCGTAGAGCCCACACTCTCGGAGGTCGACGCCGCGTCCGGCGTGGTCGAGGATGCCGAGGGTGACCGCTCCGGCTCGTCCCGCAACGACGAGCTTTGCCTTGTTGCGGAACGCGGAGTCGGGTCCCGCCACGGCAGGCAACCACGTGAGCGTCGGGGCGACCTCAGCCAGAGCGGCGGCGCAGCGCTCTTGCTTGGAAGCGAGCTGAGCGGCATACGGCATCCCCATGAGGGTGCAGGAGCGGCACCGGCCACGGTCGAAGTAGTCACACTGCATCGCGCGCAAGGGTACCGGCGCGCCGATTTCATCATGCAAGTTGGGGACCTACACTGGAGGCGTGCTCGGCAAGAGGTACGACTCGGAAGTGTGTTCGATGGCGCGCTCCTTGGAGGTGGTGGGGGAGCGCTGGAGCCTGCTCATCCTGCGAGACGCGCTGTTCGCCGGCTCGACGCGGTTCGGCGACTTCCAGCGCACGCTCGGGATCGCGACGAACGTCCTCGCGGCACGGCTCGATGGTTTCGTCGGGGCCGGGATCATGGAGCGCCGGCCCAGCGCCGGCCAGTCGGGGATGCCGGAGTACGTGGTGACGGCCAAGGGACGCGACCTCGTCCCGGCGATCGTCGCCCTCACGCAGTGGGGCGACCGGTGGGCCGCGCCGGACGGACCGCCCATCGAGTACAGGCACGCAACGTGCGGCGAGCCGGTCGTGAGCGAGCTGCGATGCACGGGTTGCGGCGTCCTGGACGATCCCGCCGAGGTGCGGGCGCAGCCCGGCCCGGGCATGCCTGCGGACGTCCTCGCCCGCAAGCGCAGCCTCCGCCGGCACTGACGTTTGCGCGATCAGGGGAGGGCGGACAACGGGGCCAGGACTCGCTAAATGACATAATGTTGATTATCGGCGTTTGGGACCAGTCGAAGATGCGGGCCTCGACGGCCGAACGACGACCGTAGGTCGCTCGGCTGCCTTCCCCCCGCACCGAGCGGCGGCAGAGCAGGTGCCGCGCTGACCAACGGTCGTCCGTCGTGCTGCCGGCTCAGTGGTCACAACCCGCGCAGCCAGGTCCAGACCACTGTTGCCGACCGGCCGAGCTGGCGCCGGTCGACGACGCGGGCCTTGTCCGCGGACGAGTGGTACTGGTCGTACGGGACGCTCCCGATCCGCGCAGCGGCGATGCCGACCCGCTCGAACGACACGTGGTCGCTCGCTCGGTTGACGCACGGCTTCGTCCGGACGGTCGCCGCATCTCGCAGGTGGTCGGCCACCGCGGTCGAGCCTCGCCCACCGTGACACACGGGGACGGCCGTGGTGGCCCGGCCGACGCGGTCCAGGGAGACCATTGCCCTGACTGCCTTGCGCTGCACAGCGTCGAGCGTGCCCACGAAGTGCCTCGACCCGAACGCGTACCACTGCCAGCCGGATCTCCGGGACTCCTCGGCGCCGAAGGCGACCAGGCGCACCGGCAGCTTCGCGGGCTGCTCGCTGAGCATTCTGGCCAGCTCCACGAGGACGGCAACGCCCGAGGCATTGTCCTCCGCACCAGGCGCCTGCGGCACGGTGTCGAGGTGCGCGCCGAGCACGATGTGTGGCCGTCGGGCATCGAAGTCGGGCGGATCGGCGACGACGTTGACCGTGGTCCCCGCCGGCACCCTGATGCCCCACGACACGCCGGCCGGCACGGGTACTCGCTGCTGCCGCACCGTGAAGCCGAGGTCGGTGAACTCATCGACAACGAGGTCGGCAGCGCGTCGGTAGGCCTTGCTCACGGCGTCCCGTGGGCCGATCCCGGCCAGGCGCTCCACGAGATCGTGGGCGGCGGACGTATCGAACGGCCGGGCTGTTCGCGCCGGCGTCGTCGGCGAAGGCGTGCTCACTGACGGCGTGGTCACCGAAGGCGCGGCCCGCGGCGGCATCGTCGCCGCGGGCGTCGATCCAGTGGTCGTCGACATGGCAGGCGAGCTCGAGATCTGGCGGTCGCGCGACGCGAGGGGCGCGGGCGCAGCCGTGGTGCAGGCACCGAGAAGGACCCCGAGCGCGACGACGGCGCCGAGGGCCTTGACGGGGCGGGACGGGTGGAACGGCATGCGCCACCACCGTACGACGCGGTGTCAAGGGCGTGGGGAAGACAGCGCGTGGTGGCGGAACTCACGGGTAAGCGGCACGGGACCCGGCCGCGCGACGCCTAGGCTCGAGAC
>DASUQN010000492.1:0-9032 GCA_036280515.1 Intrasporangium sp.
GGTGGTGGTCTCGTTGACTACTGACGAGTACTCTAGCGGCCTCCCCACGTATCGCAAGCACTTCGCGAAGGTGATGTGGCTCCCTGCCTCACTACCGCCGATCATGGGACGCGGCGACCCCAAACGGCAAACTCTGCGGTCTCCAACAGGCGGCTCCAGGTCCCTCCGGTCACTGTCGCGCCGACGCCGGGCGGCGTTCCCTTCCACATGACGATCCGAGTGATCCCCAGGCGTTCGAGCTCCTCCGTGTCGAGCCGACCAGTGGTCCACCCGGCCGCTTGCGGCGGATCCGTATTCCCCACCGGGATTCGTTGACCGTCACGTTGCACGACGAGGTCATGAGCAGTGAGGACCCTGCCGGGGAGGGCCAGCGGGAATGGGTCAAGGAAAGAATACGAGCCGGCCCAGACCACCTGTCTCTGAGGGTTCCACGGAAGAATCAGGACCGGGTCCCGCCCGACCTGTTCCACGACATCGGCGAACGAGGGAGGGTACGCGACCGGGTCGTAGGCCGCCGTGAGTCGGCTGGCGAGCTCCGGGGCACTGAGTGGCGCCAGGGCGACGCCCGCAGCGGTCAGCCCTGCTGCTGCCAAGCCGCCCCCGATGGCCGCCCGCCCGACAACGTGAGCCATCCCGATGCCCGAGAGGATGGCGGCCGCGAACCAGCTCAGACCGAGGAGGCGATGAGTGTCACGGAACAGGCCGACACCAGGTACCGACTGCAGGTTGGCCCACACGTGGTTGGCCCCGTCGACCGTGAGCACCATCGCCAACGCCGGCGGCAGGAACAGCATGCCCGCCAGAACCACCCTGTGGCTCCCGCGAACCTGCCGGATCCCCAGCACACTGAGCGCCAGCACGGCGGCGGTTGCCAGGAGGGCAACACCGCCGCGTGATGCCAAGCGTGCGCCCTCGGCCCAGACACCACCTCCGCCGAGGACGTTGACGATATCCAGCGGCCCCGACATCTCGATCGCGAAGGCCCGCGCACCACCTGCTTGGCCGGCTTCCACCCGCCCTGACATCGCAGGGATGAGCCATGGCAGGCACCACGCCACTCCCAGCAAGGCGAGCGCCGCGAGATCACGACCCGAGCGCTGTCGCCCCCGTTCGAGCAGGGCGACACCCATAGCGAGAATCGCGGCCATTGTTCCGCCGAACGGGGTGAGCGCCGCAGGAGCAGCCGCAAGGGCGATGAGCGTGAGCCATCGAGCCCGCGACCCCCGGGCCCGCACCGCGAGCACCAGCCACGGCATCATCGACCAGGCAAGAAGCGTCGGGGGCTGGCCCAGCAGGAGTCGCTCGCCCGCATACGGGCTCCACGTCGCGATTGCGGCGCCGGTCATTGTTGCCGGTGAGCCGTGCCGTCTCAGCAGAACGGTCATCCCGAGCCCCGCGAGCAGCAGGGTGCACACCAGCATCATCTGCTGCTGCAACCAGGTCGGAACGACCATGGCGACGGTCGTGGTCACCGCGTCGAGCGGCACCGCTCGCGGCGCCACCGCGTCGAGTCCCCAGGTCCGCGCGCTGAAAGCCGGGTCGGGGACGGCGATGAAGTCGCGGTAGAGCAGGTGACCCTCGCCGACAGAGCGACCGAGCAGGACGGCTGTCAAGCAGACCGTGACAATCGATCCCCAGAGCACCGGTGTCGCACGTTGTCGGCCACCACGGCGCATGCAGGGCACTATTGCACAGGACATCCGGTCAACCGGGACAACCGCTGGAGCGAAAGCGGATCAACGAGGAGTGCTGCGCCATGGAAGCCACGGCCCCCGCTGCGCCGCCCCCACGCGTGGCGCGCTCCGGTGCCTTGCTTCTCGCCGGCACGCTGTCGGCGAACATTCTCGCCTACACATTCTTCATCATCCTGAGCCGCTATCTGCCTGCTGGCTCGCTCGGAGCCGTCGGGGCGTTGGTGAACCTGTCAGCGATTGCCACCGTGCCCGCGCTGGGACTGCAGCTCGTCGCTGCACGGCGGGTGGCGCGCTTCTCGGTCGGCCACTCCGGGGTTGATGCGTCCCCGACAGGGGCGGCCTCCCCGAGCGCGTCATCAACGGAGGACACAGCGTGCATCCTGCGCACCGGCCTCGAGGTGGGTGCGGTCACGGCTCTCGTCATCGTCTGTGCCACTCCCCTGCTGGGACGCATCCTGCAGGTCGACGCCGTCTCGATGGTCCTTTTGGCGGCGGGTCTCGTGCCGATGGCGGCCACGTACGCGCTCCAAGGTGTGCTCCAGGGCGGCGAGCGTTTCGGGCCGCTCGCGCTCATGGTTGCCGTCTCCGGAGCAGCCAAGCCCATGGCGGCTGTGGTCACGGCCGCGACCGGTGGCTCGGTGTCCACCGTGATGCTGTGCCTCGCTCTGGGCTGGACACTCACAGCCGGACTCGGCCTGCTGCTCACGCGGCCGGGACGACTTTGGGGCAACGCAGTCTCTCGCGATCACGTACGCCGCGATGTCGTCGCTGCCAGCGTCCCCACGTCTGGCCTCCTGCTCCTGTCCAGTCTCGACGTCCTGCTCGCACGGCACCACCTGACCCCGGCCGAGTCGGGGTCCTACACGGTCGGTGCACTGTTCGAGAAGGCGGCACTCTGGGGCATGGCGTTCCTCGCGACGCTGTTCTACCCGGCCATGGCCCGCCCGCTGGAGCGCACGACGGCTACTGCGAAGGCACTGACGATCACGGCAGGGTTGGGCTTCACCGGCACCGCGTTGACATGGGCGGCGTCCCAAGGCGTCGTCCGCATCGCAGGCGGTCCCGACTACGCGGGGCTCGCGCCCGACGCGTGGAGGTTCACCGCCCTGGGCAGCCTGCTTGCACTCGTTCAGGTGATCGTTTACGCCAGTTTGGCCCGCGCCCGCGTGAGGGCTGGAGTGGCGGTCTGGCTCGCCGGCCTGGTGGCAATCGTGAGCGCGCACGTATGGGGCGACTCGGTGCGCGGCATCGTCACCGTCATGCTCGTGACGACGTCCGCATTGGTCGCGGTTCTGCTCTTCCTCGAGTTCGCTCGATCGCGACCGGCCGTGCCTAGTGCGCGGCGTCGTGCCAGGAGCGACCAACTCCCACATTGACGTCGAGCGGGACGTCCATCTCGACGGCGGCGCCCATCTGCTCGCGCACGATCCGTTCCACCTCCGAACGCTCACCCGGGGCCAGCTCCAGGACCAGCTCGTCATGGACCTGCAGGAGGATGCGCGACCTCGCTCCGGCCTCGGCCAGGGCCCGGTCCACGCCGATCATGGCCACCTTCATGATGTCCGCGGCCGACCCCTGGATCGGCGCGTTGAGGGCCATCCGCTCGGCGGCCTCGCGACGCTGGCGGTTGTCCGACGTGAGATCGGGCAGGTAGCGGCGCCGCCCGAGCATCGTCGCGGTGTACCCGGTTCCACGCGCCTCGGCGACGATGTCGCGCAGGTAGTCGCTCACCCCGCCGAACCGCTCGAAGTAGCCGTCCATGAGGCCGCGGGCCTCCTCGGTGCTGATCGTCAGCTGCTTCGACAGCCCGAATGCAGACAGGCCGTAGGCCAACCCATATGACATGGCCTTGACCTTGGAACGCATCTCCGCGGTCACCTCGGCCGGCTCGACACCGAAGACCTGCGACCCGACGTAGCTGTGCATGTCCTCCCCCGACCGGAACGCCTCGATGAGCCCCTCGTCGCCCGACAGGTGCGCCATCACACGCATCTCGATCTGCGAGTAGTCGGCTGACATCAACGCCTCATAGCCGTCGCCGACGATGAACAGCTCACGGATGCGGCGTCCCTCCTCGGTGCGGATCGGGACGTTCTGCAGATTGGGGTCGGTCGACGACAGGCGGCCCGTCGCGGCGATGGTCTGGAGGTAGGTCGTGTGGACCCGGCCGTCGTCTGCGACCGACTTCTGCAGCCCCTCGACGGTGACCCGCAGCCGAGCCGAGTCCCGGTGCCGCAGGAGCGCCTCGAGGAACGGGTGCTCGGTCTTGGCGTAGAGGTCGTTGAGCGCGTCGGCGTCCGTGGTGTAGCCGGTCTTGGTCTTCTTCGTCTTCGGCATGTTGAGCTGCCCGAAGAGCACCTCCTGCAGCTGCTTCGGCGAGCCGAGGTTGATCTGGTCGCCGCCGATCGCGTCCCAGGCGTCCTGCTGCGCCTGGGCAACCTTCGCCGCGAAGTCCTTCTCGAGGGAGTCGAGCCCGGACACGTCGACCGCGATCCCGGTCCGCTCCATCTTGGCGAGCACGTCGATGAGCGGCAGCTCGACCTCGGAGAGCAGCTCAGCCCCGCCCGTCGCGGCCATCTGCTCGTCGAGCACCACCGCCAGGTCGCGCACCGCGGTTGCCCGTACCATCTCCTGGATCGCCGCCTTCTCGTCGGCGTCGCCAGTGAAGTCGAGCATCCCTTGCCCGTGCGCATCGGTGGTCGCACTGAGCTCGCGCCTGAGGTTGCGCAGCACGAGGTCGTCGAGGTGATAGGTCCGCTGGTCCGGCTTGACCAGGTACGCCGCGAGCTGGGTGTCGCTCGTGAGCCCCTGCAGGGTCCAGCCGCGAGCGGCCAGCGCCTCGATCGGGCCCTTCGCGTCGTGCATGGCCTTCGGCCGCTTCTCGTCCCCGAGCCACGCGCCGACGACCGCCTCACCGGCGGGGTCGAGAGCGGTCAGGTCGATCCAGGCGGCCGCGTCGTCTGGTGCAGCGATGGCAAGCGCGGTCACGTCCCCGGTGCCGCGGGCCCACGTGCCGGTGACGGACAGTCCCGCCCGCTGCCCCTCCGCGAGGTGCTGCGCGATCCAGTCCGGCACCTCCGCGGTGGAGAGCACCGTGCCGTCGACCTCGAAGCCCTCCTCAGCCTCCGGTGAGCTGGCCTCGACCTCGGCGAACAGCCGGTCACGCAGCACCCGGAACTCGAGGCGGTCGAACACCTCGTGCACCTCCTCGCGGGCCCACTGGGCTCGCTCGAGGTCGTCGACGGTGCACCCGGTCTGGACGTCCTTGACGAGCTGGTTGAGCCGCCGGTTGCGCAGGACCTGGTCGAGGTGCTCGCGCAGGCCGTCGCCCGCCTTGCCCTTGATCTGGTCGATGTTGGCAACGATGCCGTCGAGATCGCCGAACTGGGTGATCCACTTCGCCGCGGTCTTGGGCCCGACCCCGGGCACGCCCGGGAGGTTGTCGGACGTCTCCCCCACCATGGCGGCGAGGTCGCTGTACCGGGCCGGCGGCACGCCGTACTTCTCCTCCACCTGGGTCGGCCCCATGCGCCACACCTCGGACACACCACGCACCGGGTAGAGGATCGTGACGTTGTCGCTGACGAGCTGGAACGTGTCCCGGTCGCCCGAGCAGATGAGGACCTCGATCCCCTTCGCGTCGGCCTCGGTCGCGATGGTGGCGATGATGTCGTCGGCCTCGTAGCCGTCGAGCTCGCAGTACCGGATGCGGAGCGCGTCGAGCACGTCCTTGACGAGTGGCAGCTGGCCGCTGAACTCGTCCGGAGTGCGAGCGCGCCCGGCCTTGTACTCGCTGTACTCCTCCGTCCGGAACGTCTGGCGGGACTTGTCGAACGCCACGGCGACGTGCGTCGGCTCCTCGTCGCGCAGCATGTTGATGAGCATCGACGTGAAGCCGTAGACGGCGTTCGTGTGCTGCCCGGTCACGGTCGAGAAGTTCTCGGCCGGCAGGGCGAAGAACGCGCGGTAGGCAAGCGAATGTCCGTCGAGGAGGAGAAGTCGGCTCACCCCGCAGAGCCTAGTGTCCGGTGCGGACACCGGTGCAGCCCCGTTCGGGCTCACCAGTGGTCCGCATTACGATCCCACCATGTCTGATGCCACGCACCTCGAGTCGATCCACGCGGTGGGCCCCGGCGCCCTGGGCGAACGGATGGGGATCGAGATCACCGAAGCGACTCCTGAGCGCCTTGTCGGAACCATGCCCGTCGAGGGCAACACCCAGCCCTACGGCCTGCTCCACGGCGGCGCCAGCGTCGTGCTCGCCGAGACGCTCGGGTCGTTCGGGGCGGCGCTGGTGGCGGGCGAGGACCGCGTGGCCGTCGGGCTCGACATCAACGCGACGCACCACCGGGCGGCCCGCGCAGGCGTGGTGACCGGCACGGCGACGCTGTTGAGCGGAGGCCGCTCAGTCGCAAGCTACGACGTCGTCATCACCGACGAGGACGGCCGGCGCGTCTGCACCGCACGCATCAGCTGCCTCCTGCGCGACCGGGCTCCGGGGGCCTGAGACCGTAGTCGACGAGTCAACCAACGGCGCCGGGCGGCTCCACCGACGCGGCGCGAGCCCGGACGTCACGACGTCGCTGCAACACCTTGTCGAGCGAATACCGTTGGGTTCGAGGCTCGCCCGCGAGCTTGCGCTGCAGGACCGCCGAGGAGGTGACACGACGCACCGTCTCCGGGGCGAAGCCGAGCCGAGCGAAGAACCGGTTCAGCTCGCGATCCTGCGCGGGCACCGCACTGACGAGGTGCTCGCACCCGTTCCGGTCGGCGTAGCGTGAGGCCGCGGCCAGCAGGGCCCTGCCCACCCCTTGTCGCCGGAAGTCCGCGTGGACGTAGAGCATGTCGATCGAGACGCTCGGGGCAGCGACGAGCAGACTCCGTGTGGTGTCGGCGATGACGACGTAGCCAGCGGGTCGGCCATCCACGAAGGCGATGTACGCCGTCACATCCTTGCGCGCCAAGGCTTTTCGCAGAGTTCCGTCGGCCGCCAGCCGACACGCCGCCTCGGGCGTCGTTCCCGCTTCTATGCGGTGCGCCGTCCACAGCTCGATGAACGGAGTCTGTAGACCGGCGTCGACCCGCTGGACGGTCACCAGCGAACGACCCATACGTCTCTCCAAGTTGTGTTCCCGGATGCCACCCGCCTGACCATACGACCATGACGTTCGGAGCGAAAGAGGGGGTATGCCACATCGCGTGCCCCCTTGTGAGTGTGCGCAACACATTCCCGTATGCCGCTGGGCTTGCTCGCGTGGTGTCGTGCCCGTCGGCGGGGGCATGGGGGTCATGGGGTCAGGGTTGGGCCGACCAGAGTCGGCCCCTGCCGTCGCCGTCCGTCGTCGCGACGTAGAGCGTGTCGCCCACCGTGGCCGACGCGATCGGCACACCGGGCGGGCCCGGTCGTTGACGCCAGCCCGACGAGCCGCGTTGCAGTACCTCCCCGGGCATCGCGATGACATCCGTGCCGTTGATCCGGATCGGCGGCGGCACGGTGTGCTTCTCGGCCACCGGGAACGTGGGCGTGTCGACTCGCGCCACGGTGGAGCCCCGCACGTCCCAGACAGCGAGGGTCCCGCCATCAGCGCCGACCACGAGGCAGGCGTCGCCGTCGCAGTGCGCCGCGTGTGCCTCCGCGATCGACTGTGAGGCCGGCAGCCGGACCAGCGCCCACGGTCCGTCTGCGTCAGGGGCGGTCCAGAGTGCGGGGACGGACGCGATGGAGCCAGGACCGAGGTCGGTGACGGAGCCTGCGAGAGCCAGACCGTCGCCGGTGGTCGTGATGAAGCGGGCACCATTGAGGGCGCGTGGGGTGCTGCCCAGGGTAGAACCGGTCGAGTCCTGTCGCTTCCACCGATCTCCGGATCGGAACCAGAGGGAGACATCGTTGCCGGTCCGACTGCTCTGCCAGGCCCCCGCCACGACCGGCTCCGTCCCGGCAAACGCGATGCCGGTCAGGTCGCCCGCACCCCATCCGCCGAAGACCCCGAAGGGCTGGGGCTGCTCGACGAGCCGCGGCGTCGGGCCACCCAGGTCTCCCGCCCACACCGTCCACCGCACATTGGCATGGGCTCCGCCCCTGGCCCCGCCGACGGCCACGAGCTGCCCGTCACGGGCGGCGACGGAGAGCCAGCGCGCCACGCCCGCATAGGGCGTCACACCGTCGACGTCGGCCTCGGTCAGGTTGCCGCCGCGGAGGACGAGGAGGCGCGGGTTCGGACGGTCGGGAGCCCACGCACCGATGACCAGGGCATCACCCGCAGAAGCGAGCGTCACCGCGTCCATCCCGTCAGGGAGCGGGTGCTCGGTCCAGGCCAGGGCCTCCTGGTTCGCGCCGATCGAGGTGGTCGGCGGCACGACCTCGGACCCCCCTCCCTGGCAGGCGGTCAGGGCTACAGCCAGGACGACGACCAGGAGAACGGCAGCCAGTAGTCGACCCATCGGCGGGGGACGGCGGCCGCCATCCGGGCGCACCAAGTGGGCCCCGATCCGTCGCCGTCCCCGCACGGTGGTGTCCTGCCTGTCAGTCCTCGCCGAGATAGGCCTTTCGGACCTCGTCGCTGGCGAGCAGCTCCTTGCCGGAGCCCTTGAGCACGATCTTGCCAACCTCGAGTACGTAGCCCTGGTTTGCTCGTTGGAGCGCAGCCTGCGCATTCTGTTCGACGAGCAGGATCGTCGTGCCCTGCTGCTGCAGTGTCGTCACGGTGGACATGATGCGCTTCATCATGATCGGCGAGAGGCCCATCGAAGGCTCATCCAGCATGAGCAGCTTCGGGCGGCTCATCATCGCCCGACCCATCGCCAGCATCTGCTGCTCACCGCCAGAGAAGGTGCCGGCCGGTTGCTGATGTCGCTCGCCGAGGATCGGGAAGAGCTCGTACGCCGCGTTGAGGTCCTTGTCGATCTCGCGGTCCCGGCGTGAGAACGCCCCGAGGCGCAGGTTCTGCTCGACCGACAGGCGCGGAAAGATGCGGCGGCCCTCCGGTGAGTGGGCGATGCCGAGGCTCACGATGTCGTGCGCCGCGGCGTTGTCGATCCGCTTGCCCTGGAAGCGGATCGAGCCTGCACTCGGACGCAGGAGCCCAGATATGGTCCGCAGGGTCGTCGTCTTTCCCGCACCGTTGGTGCCGATGAGCGTGACCACCTCACCCTCATCGACGGAGAAGCTGATCCCCTTGACCGCCCTGATCTTGCCGTACGAGACGACGAGGTCCTTGACCTCGAGCATGGCGCTCACTCGTTCTCCTCCTCGTCGTCGGCGGCGCCGCCGATGTAGGCCTCGATGACCCTGGGATCGGACTGCACCTCCTGTGGGGTCCCCTCGACGAGGACCTCCCC
>DASUQN010000493.1:0-3986 GCA_036280515.1 Intrasporangium sp.
GCGCTGGCCGACCTCAGCGGTGATGAGTATGCCGCTGAGCCGGCTCCGAACGTCCGTGACCTGGTCGGGTCGGCCAGGTCCGCGCTGTCGCACGCGGTCGTCCACGACGAGCGGCTCGGTGCTCTCGACGCCCGACTCGACGAGGTCGCCACCCTCGTGACCGACCTGGCGGCCGAGCTGACCGGCTACCTCGAGGACGTGGAGCTCGACCCCCAGCGTCTCGAGTACGTCCAGGAGCGGCGGGCGGCCCTGGCCGTGCTCACCCGCAAGTACGGCGAGACCATCGACGAGGTGCTCGGTTGGTCGCAGGACGCGGCGGCGCGCCTCGATGCACTCCTGTCTGCGGACGATCGGGTCGAGATCCTCCACACCCGGCTCGGCGAGCTCACCACGGACCTCGTCGCGGCCGCGTCGGAGCTCACCGCCGCACGCGTGGCCGCGGCCACCGACTTCGCGGTCCGGGTCTCGCAGGAGCTGTCCCATCTGGCCATGGGCAAGGCGGTCGTCGAGGTCCGGGTCGAGCAGCGCGCTGCAGAGGATGGGCTGCCGCTCCCGTCCGGGAAGCGGGTCCGGATCGGGAGGCACGGCGCCGACGAGGTCGAGATCCTCCTGGCCGCCAACCCCGGCGCTGCCCCCCGGAGTGTGGCCAGGGCCGCCTCGGGGGGTGAGCTGTCGCGAGTCATGCTCGCCCTCGAGGTGGTGGGCTCGAGCACACGCACGGATCGCGGGGTCGGCGCGCCGCCGACCTTCGTCTTCGACGAGGTGGACGCCGGGGTCGGCGGGCGCGCCGCCGTCGACGTCGGTGCCCGACTGGCCGCGCTCGCGGAGCAGGCGCAGGTGATCGTCGTGACGCACCTGGCGCAGGTGGCGGCGTTCGCGGACCGGCACCTGGTCGTGCACAAGGCCGATGACGGGGCGATCACCTCGAGCAGTGTGGTCATGGTCGAGGGTGCCGACCGGCTCCGCGAGCTGTCCCGGATGATGGGCGGGGACCCGGACTCGGAAGCCGGACTGGCGCACGCGCGCGAGCTGCTCGAGCAGGCGGCCGCGATGCGGGACTCCCGGGTCGGGGCGGCCTGAACGACTCCATTTCGTATCCTCCGGCGCAGGTTCGCGGGTCGGAGGCAGTCCGGGTGACGTGGCACGATGGGAGCAACCATGGCCATGTCTCTCCGCCGTCGCGCGCACGCCCCAACCTCGGGTCCAGGGGTGCTGGGTCCTGCCCGCGTGGATGGCCGGACGAAGAACCTCACGAAGCGGCTCCGACCCGGAGACATCGCCGTCATCGACCACGAGGACCTCGACAAGGTGAGTGCAGACGCGCTCGTGGCTGCGCGGCCGGCCGCGGTGGTCAACGCCTCCACGTCGATCTCGGGCCGCTATCCCAACGTCGGGCCGCAGATCCTCAACGAGGCGGGCGTCCCGCTCCTCGACGCCGCTGGCCCCACGGTCATGGAGCTCCATGACGGTGACCCGTTGCGGCTGGACGAGGAGGGGCTCTGGCGCGGGGACAGGCGGATCTCGTCCGGTCAGCTGCTTGACGCCGAGGCGATCCAGGCCCAGATGCACGAGGCCCGTGCGGGGCTCGCCGTTCAGATCGAGGCCTTCGCGACGAACACCATGGAGTTCATCCGCAAGGAGCGGGAGCTGCTGCTCGACGGGATCGGGATCCCGCCCATCCGGACCAGGATCGAGGGCCGGCACACGCTCGTGGTCGTCCGGGGCTACCACTACCGCGAGGACCTGCAGACCCTGCGGCCCTACATCCGGGAGTACCGGCCCCTCCTCATCGGCGTCGACGGCGGGGCGGACGCCATCCTCGAGGCTGGCTACCGACCCGACCTCATCGTCGGCGACATGGACTCGGTCTCGGACCGCGCCCTGCGCTCGGGCGCCGAGATCGTCGTCCACGCCTACCGCGACGGCAGAGCGCCCGGGCTGGCCCGGGTCGAGGCGCTCGGCATCGAGCCCGTCGTCTTCCCCGCCGCCGGCACGAGCGAGGACGTCGCCCTGCTGCTGGCCGACGACGCGGGCGCGGAGCTCATCGTGGCCGTGGGGTCGCATGTCACGTTGGTCGAGTTCCTCGACAAGGGCAGGGACGGGCAGGCCTCGACCTTCCTGACCCGGCTGCGGGTGGGAGGCAAGCTCGTCGACGCCAAGGGCGTGAGCCGCCTCTACCAGGCGCGGATCCCGGCGCGCATGCTCGTCGTGATGCTCCTCGTCGGCATGCTGGCGCTCTTCGCCGCGATCTCGGCCACTCCCGCCGGTCAGGCCTGGCTGCAGGTCATCGCGGCCCGGTGGGACGACGTCCGGACCTGGGTCATGGGGATCTTCACGTGATCGACTTTCGGTACCACCTGGTCTCCATCATCTCGATCTTCCTGGCCCTCGCGGTCGGCATCGTCCTCGGCGCCGGCCCGCTCCAGGGCAACCTCGGGTCGCAGCTGACGGACCAGGTGTCCGCGTTGCGAACCGAGAAACAGGACCTCAACGACCGGCTGGCCGCGAGCGAGAAGCGGGTCGCGGCCGGCGAGGAGTACGCCTCAGCGGTCTCCGACCGGGTCATCGACGGCGCACTGGCGGGACACAGCGTCGCCGTCATCGTCCTGCCCTCGGCCGACGGCAACCTCGTGGATCTCGTCGAGGAAGCGGTGACGAACAGTGGGGCGACGCTGGGCGCAGCGCTCACCATCAGCGGCGAATGGTTCGAGCCGGCGCGCGAGCCGGAACGAACGGAAGCGGCGCAGGCGGCCGCCTCGACCCTTGGCATCCTCTCGACGCTCACGGGGGACGCGCTGCTCGCCGAGGTGCTCGCTCGCCTCGCCGTGAGCAACGACGTGGTGTCCGCATCCGAGTCGCGCACCGCTGCGCTGGAGACCCTGACCGGCGCCGGACTGGTCGACTCCTCGACCGACGAGCCCGAGCCGGCCGACCTCGCGGTGATCGTCTCCGGGAACTTCGGCGGTGACGACGCAGAGATCCAGCGGCGGTCGGAGACGATCCGGACCCTCGCCCGCCTCGTCGCCGAGAACTCTGCAGGCGCCGTCGTCGCGGGCCCCCAGCCGGTGGTCTCCGCGGGGCAGCCGGTGTCATCCGATGCCGTCGCGGCCGTCCGCGAAGTGGATGCCATCGCCCGACTCATCTCGACGGTCGACCATGCGAGCGACCCACCGGGACCGGCCGTCGTCGTGCTCGCACTCGAGGCGGAGCTGGCGGGTGAGGTCGGGCACTACGGGACGGCCGAGGGGGCCACGGCGGTGGCGCCTCGGGTGGCTCCATGAGCTCACGCGTCCGCGCGGGGCTCCTGGCTGCGGCTGCCGCAGCGGCCGGTGCTGCCGGGGCCGCGGGGACCCGCCGTCTCGCCGCCGGCCTTCCCCAGCGGGCCAGCCAGCAGTGGGAACGGACCAACTACGCCGGACGTCCGCTGACCCTCCTCGAGGGACCCGCCTGGGTGGCCGGCGCAGCGACCGGGATCGGAGTCGCGGCGATGCTCGACCGCGACGAGACATCAGCAGCGGCCGTCCCGTCCTCTCCAGCAGCGGCTCTCCTCGTCACGGTTGCCAGCGGTGCACTGGGAGCATTCGACGACCTGTCGGGCTCCGCCTCGCGCAAGGGGCTCAAGGGGCACCTCGGCGCCCTCCGCCGGGGAGAGCTGACGACCGGGGCGGTCAAGATCGCCGGGCTGGCGGTCACCGGGCTCGCCGGGGCGGTGCTCACCGACCGCGCGGGCGACCGGACCCGCGTGACCGGAGGGAGGGGCGGAGGGCGGACGGGACGGGCCATCGTCGAGACCCTCGTCGGGGGAGCGGTGGTCGCTGCGACTGCCAACGTCGTCAATCTGTTCGACCTGCGGCCGGGGCGGGCGCTCAAGGTCGTCATGGCCGGCACCGCCCCGCTCGGGATGGCCGGTTCCACCTCCGCCGCGTCGGCCCTGGGCGCATCCGCCGGGGTCATCCGTGACGACCTCGCCGGCGTCTCGATGCTCG
>DASUQN010000494.1:0-3341 GCA_036280515.1 Intrasporangium sp.
GGCCGTGGGCAACCCGCTCGGCCTCGAGGGGAGTGTCACCGCGGGCGTCGTCTCCGCGCTGGGCCGGTCCATGCCCGCCCGCGGCCGCACGGCGAGCCGCCTGATCGAGGACGTCATCCAGACCGACGCGGCACTGAACCCGGGCAACTCGGGTGGAGCCCTCGCGGACGCCAGGGGTCGCGTCGTGGGGATCAACACGGCCGTCGCCGGCATCGGCGTCGGCCTCGCTGTGCCCGTCAACGCGACCACGCGGCGGATCCTGCTTGCGCTGCGCGAGGACGGGCGCGTGCGGCGTGCTTACCTCGGCCTCGTCAGCGTGCCGACCCCCCTCGACGAGCGGTCGGTCGAGCGGACCGGGCGGCGTCACGCCCTCCGCGTCGCCGAGGTCGTCACCGGCAGCCCGGCCGCGGCGAGCGGGATCCAGCCCGGCGACCTCATCATCGCCATCGACGGCACTCCGCTGGCAGATGCCCAGTCGCTGCAGCGGCTCATGTTCGAGGACGCCATCGGACGACGCACCGAGATCACCGTGATCCGCAACGGCGCGATGGTCGACGTCGTGGCACGGCCCGCAGAGCTCGTCGACTGAACGTCCTGGACGGCGATGCACGGCCCGCGCCAGGGATCATCCCTTGACGTAGGAGAGCTTCTCGCAGACCTTGCCGTCGCGCAGCCGCAGGACGTCGACGCCGCGGACGTGGCCGGGCGAGCCGTCCTCGTTCGCCCAGGAGAACCGCCAGCGCAGGACGCCACGTTCACCGGCGACGAACAGGTCCTCCTCCGTGAAGCGGGGGTCCCTCGTGGTGGTGAAGACCTCCTCCCACACCTGACGAACCGCCTCGGCGCCCTCGTGGCGGATGCCGTCTGGCACTGGCCCAGTGGCCTCGAAGACGCAGTCGTCCGTCATGTGGGCCATGATCGCCTCGATGTCCCCGCGGCTGAACGCGGCCGAGAAACGAGCGAGACCTGCGTGGTTGGGTCCCCAGTGCGCGTCCCGGCCGAAGGCGGCCAGCAGGTCGTGCTGGGGGTCGCCGGACATCCCGATCCGCGGCCCGACGGCCCCAGCCGACCGATAGCCGTCCTCGCGTCCGGCAAACCAGCTGGTGACCTCGGCCACCAGCTTCGGGTCCAGATGCGTGTCTCCGCCGGTCGCGGCGGCCAGGTCCCAGGAATGGACGAGGTGGTCCGCGGCGAGCTGGTGGACGTACTCCTCCACCGACTCCTCGCCGTAGGAAAGGTGGACCGTTCCGTGGCGGGGCAGCATCTCCGCGACCAGCGCGCTGGCCTGGCCGGCGGCGTAGAGCGCGCGGCTGACTGGTTCGGACCCGAGCAGGTCCCCGTCGAAGCGGTGCCCAACCCGCTCGATCGTCTCCCCGCGCAGGAGCGGTGCCGTCCACAGGTCCTCGCCGGTCACGTGGTTGACCAGGTCCCGGACCGTCCACTCGCGGCAGGGCGTGGGAGCGGTCCAGTCGCAGCCTGCGGCGTCCGCTACTCGGTCGGCCCACATCTCGAGCGTCCGGCGGTAGAGGGTGCCAACGTCCATCGGTCGCTCCGATCCGGAGAGCTACCCCTGCCAGTCCAGTGTGAGGCTCATGCCGTGCACCCGGGAGGCTTTCCGCAGAAGCCGGCCCAGCGGCATACGGCCGAATGGGAAGGAACCCGGCGAAGGGGTCAGCGACGATCCCGACGGTCGTGGTGGGTGGCGTTCTCCGCGATGTCCTCCGCGGCTTCGCCCAGCTCGTGGACGATGGCGTTCGCCTCGCGGCGGTGCTTGAGGTACTCGAAGATCATCGGCATGACCGACACGGCCACGATGAGCAGGACCGCGATCTCCAGCTTGTCCTGAAGACCGGGGAACGACTTGCCGAGGAAGTAGCCGAGCAGTGTCAGGCTCGCCGTCCACAGGAGCGCGCCGACCGCGCTCCACTCGAAGAACCGACGCCGCTCCATCCGGCCCACGCCGGCAACCACGGTGATGAAGGTGCGAACGATCGGCACGAACCGCCCGATGACGAGGGCCTTGTTGCCATGCTTGTCGAAGAACGCATTCGTCTGGTCGAAGTACTTCTTCTTGACGAACCGCCCCTCACGGTTGTACAGCGGCGTGCCGATGGCGCGACCGATCTCGTAGCCGACGACGTTGCCGAGGAAGGCCGCGACGAACAGCGCCACGAGCGCCACCCCGAGGTTGACGTCGACCTGGCCAGTCGCGATGAACAGGCCCACGGCGAACAGGAGCGAGTCACCCGGCAGGATGGGGAAGAGCAGGCCGCACTCGATGAAGACGATGGCGAGGGAGATCCAGAAGAAGGCCCCGCCGTACTGCTCGAGCAGGTACGCGGGGTCCATCCAGTCCGGGCCCAGCGTGACGGGCGCGAGTGCGGCGAGGGCATGCATGGGCTCAAGGGTAAGGTCCCGTGACTGCAGCGAGGGAATCGGTCGGGACGGGCGACCACTACCCTGACCGCGTGACGAAGGGCGAGGGCGAGGTCGGAGCCGAGCGCGAGACGGTCGGCGTGGGCCCATGGCAGGGTGAGTGGCCCTCCGGCGACCACTGGGACCCCGAGCTGCTCGTGCACGGTGACCGCCGCAACGTCGTCGACGCCTACCGTTACTGGCGGCAGGAGGCGATCGTCGCCGACCTCGACGCGCGACGCCACGACTTCCACGTCGCCGTCGAGAACTGGGGCCACGACTTCAACATCGGGTCGGTCATCCGTACGGCAAATGCCTTCAACGCCAAGGCCTTCCACATCGTCGGCAAGCGTCGCTGGAACCGTCGCGGGGCGATGGTCACCGACCGCTACCAGCACGAGCACCACCATGCGGACGCGGCGTCCTTCGCCGGGTGGGCGCGGGGCGAGGGACTCGCCATCGTCGGGGTCGACAACCTCCCGGGGTCGGTGACGCTCGAGACCTACGACCTGCCGCGTGGTTGCGTCCTCGTCTTCGGCCAGGAGGGGCCCGGGCTGTCTGGGCCGATGCGCAGCGAGTGCGAGGTGGTCCTCCACATCGAGCAGTTCGGCTCGACCCGGTCGATCAACGCCGGTGCCGCTGCCGCCATTGCGATGCACGCGTGGGTGCGCCGCCACGTCTTCGGCCAGGTTCCGTAGCGCTCCCGGATCAGGTCGTATGCCGCTGGGCCCCTCTGCACGTCCGCCGACTGGGTGGGGGGTCGGGTCAGGCAGCGTAGGGTCTGCCAGCGGGTCGGCTCAACCGATGGCCTCCCGGCCGCGCCACCGGAGCGGGGTCTCGGCGTACTCCTCGATGACGTGGGCCGCGACCCCGAATGAGCGCGCCACCTGGAAGACGACCTCGCCGGCCATGGCAGGCAGGCGGAG
>DASUQN010000495.1:0-6831 GCA_036280515.1 Intrasporangium sp.
TTCGACGGGGTCATCCCGACGTAGGACGCGGCGGCCCTCGCCGTGCTGAACCCGGTCCCGTCGCCGAGGAAGGCGCGCACGGTCGGTGCGGTCATCGAGCCCATCCCGGGCAGCGAGCCGAGCAGCGGGTCGTCGCCGTACAGCAGGGGCCCAGTACCGGATGACCTGCTCGGTGGCTCGGGCGATCCGCTCGCCGCTGGCGCGCAGGTCGGCCAGGGGCTCGGTGACCTCCCAGGCGAGGGCGTCCAAGTCGAGGTGCCCGGCCCAGAACGCGGCCCACGCCGCGGCCGCGGCACGGATGGCCTCCACGCGGGCGGGCACGTCCGGCACGCCGCGGGTGTGTCCGGCCACCACCGCGGTCAGGCCCTGACGCCTCGCGGTGGGAAGGGAGTTCAGATTCGGCCATCGGGTGAGCACAGCGGTGGCGGTGGGCATCGACCCGGCGAACGCGGTCCACACGTCGGGGAAGGCCCAGCGGGCCAGGGAGATCAGTCGCCGCTTGGCGCGGTTGCCGTCGACGACCAGCTTCCCGCGTCGGGTGACCGCCCGGCGCAGCGCCAGCTGCTCCGGGCTGGGCACTCGAAGCGGGGTCAGGGCGAACACATCGGCGGCCATCGCCAGCACGTCCGCGTCGATCACCTCGGACTTGTCCTTGCCGGTGATCGCCCCGCGCAGCCGAGCAGCGTGCCGGGCCCCGACCAGGGACAACCCCACGGCCGGCGTCGGGCAGCGCGATGGACAGCCGGAGCCAGGTCATCGAGGTCGGCTCGGCGACAGCGACCACACCCGAACGGTCACCTCGCCGGGCGTCGACTGGGAGCGTTACGGATCCGTCGCGGTGGCGAGTATCGGGGCCATGCTCGACCTGGAGTAGAGCGAGCGGTCGTGGCCGCTCGGTCCGGCGCTCAACCTCGGCTGCGGCCGAGGCCAGAAGACCGAGGCGTGGGTCGCGGCGCCGGCCATCTGGGAGCTGCGGGAGCTGGTGCGCCACCGGGCCGAGCTCGTCGCGCTCCGCCGCCAGGGCTCAGGGAAGCTCGGTGACCCGGTTGTAGTCGTCGACGAGACGCTCGATGTCCTCCTCGTCGAAGTGGCCGAAAGCGACCTCCAGGACCCGTACCGGCTTAGCCTCGGAGTTGCCCAGGCGATGAGTCGATCCCCTTGGGATCCAAGCGCGGCCACCGGTGGCAACGCTCTCTGCCTTTCCCGCCACCTCGACATCGGCGGGGCCGTCGATGACCTGCCACAGCTCGTCCCGCTGTGTGTGGCTCTGGAGCGAGAGGCGCTGGCCGGGGGCTACGGTGATGATCTTGACGGTGACAGCCTCGTTGTGGACGAACTGCTCGAAGCGGCCCCAAGGGCGCTCCGACTCAGTGATCGTTTCCAACGGTTGTCGGGGAGGGCTCGGTTGTCGGGCAATGTGCATGGTGACTCCTGTGGTCTGTCGGTACCGAGAGGATGCGTCGAGCAGGTATGGCGGGGAGCTTCGTCCAAATCGTCAAGGCTCGGAGATGGGCCCGGTGGTTCCCGCGTCGCAGAGCTGGGCGAGCAGCCCGGCCAGGTCGATGAAGGCGAAGCGGATCGACGAGTCGCTACAGCCGTAGGGCAGCACGATGGTCTCGCCGTGGATGAGCCCGCCGCAGGAGTAGAGGACGTTGGGGACATACCCGTCACGCTCGTCGGGCCCGGCGGTCATGAGCGGCTCAGTCAGCGTGCCCAGCACGATGGTGGGGTCCTGGAGGTCGAGCAGGGCGGCGCCGAGGCTGTACGTCCGCATCGGGCCGACCCCGTGGGTGATGACGACCCATCCCTGGGATGTCTCGAGCGGGGATGAGCATGGGCCGAGCTGGATGAGCTGCCAGGGTTGGGTGGGTCGCAACACCGTGACGGGCTGTTCCCAGCGCAGGGCGTCGGCCGAGGTGGTTACGCTGATCGACTCCCGGTCCCAGCGCGAGAGACTGTAGAAGCGGCCGGCGATCCGCCTTGGGAAGAGGGCCATGCCCTTGTTCGTCGCTGCGGGACCGAGCTGGGGTCGCATCGAGAAGGTCTCGAAGTCTGTGGTGCTCAACAGGTGAGGCGCGATGTTGGATCCGTCGTACGCCGTGTACGTGGCGTAGTACCGGACGCTGTCATCCTCGTCGACGAATCGCACCAGGCGAGCGTCCTCGATGCCGTGGCTCTCTGCCTCAGTGCTCGGGAAGATCACCCGCTCCGACAGGTCGCTCGTGCTCGCGAAGGTCAGTTCGTAGCTGCTGGCGGCCCTGCTGCGGATGCGCTCGAGCAGTCCCCCGGGGCCACGTCGCCGGGGGCTGTCCCGCTCGCTCGACGCCAGGACGTCCTCTAGCTCGCGCGGCGTGAAATGCTCCGGCAGGCGGCCGAGGACGCTCTGCGCCGTGACAGCGTCACCGTCCTCGTCCAGGGCCTCGCGGAGGAATTCCGTCGACGTGGTGCTCTGGGTCATCCGGCCGGTCGTGAGGCGCGTCCCTGCCTCGTCGAGTTGCACGACGTCGTCTGCTGAAAGGACCCCGCTTCGGAACTCCAAGCTTGAGACGTGTCCCTCGCCGACGGCGCGGGCCGTCATGACGAAGCGAAGGTCGCCGGGCGCGAGGCTGTCCTGGTCCGGGTGGGCCACGATGGAGGGGTTGAAGAGTGCCGCCGCCTCGATGGCGTACTCGTGTGTGAGGTAGGCACCGATGAGGTCCGCCCGGTCCGAGGAGATCCCGACGCCGGACGGGAGGCGGTGCGCGACGAGCTGGAAGTGCTCCCGGAAGGAGGCAGGTAGGTCGGCGTGCCTTGCGGAGTGTGCCGAAAGCGTGGCGGCCAACGTCTTCTCCACGTCTGCCTCTGGCATGGAAACTAGCCGCTGGACGACCGCTTCTGCGCGAGAGATCCCTTCACTGGGCAGTTCGTGACCGGGGAGGAAGGAGCGTGCGATGACGCGCCGTGAGTCGGAGCGGAGCACGATGGGACTGCGGCGGACGAGGTCTGAGTGCCCGTTCACAGCGAGCGGACGAGAGATCGTCCCGTGCGGTCATCGGCACGGAGCCGGCTGGCCAGCTGGAGTGTCGAGAGCATGGCCAGCGTGGACTCGGCACCTTGGTTCTCGTTGCGGCCGTCGGCTTCGAGGCCGTCGTAGCCGCCCCCGCTCACGGGGTCGGCCATCGGGATCCCGATGTCGTTGGTTCCCTCGAACCACGCGGCGCACTGAAGCACTACGCCGGCCCACCGGGGGTTCCCGGTGATGTCGTGGGCCCGAGCGCAGGCGTCCGCCAAGGCTGCGACCTCGATGGGCTGCTGGTCGAAGCCCGGCCGGGGCTCGCCCCGCGACCATCCGCCTGCAGGCGTGACAGAGAGGTGCTGACCGGCTGTCTCGACATCGAGGAGCCATCCGAGCATGTCCAGTCCGCGTGAGACCCAGCGTGGCTCTTCGAGAAGGTGCCCTGCGGCGAGCAACGTCTCGGGAAGGACCGCGTTGGCGTACCGCAGGCGGCCCTCCGGCCAGTGCCAGTCGGCGGCGGGCCACGTCGGCGCCGCGTCCAACGGGTCGATGAGGGAGGCCGCGTCGGCCAGCAGGGCCCGGGCCATTCCATGGTCCGGATGCACCGTGAGAACCTCGGCTGCGCCCAGGGCGGCGAAGGCCATCGCCCGTGTCCAGCGTGACCGTCTCCCAGCGCTGGCCTCGAACTGCGTCAGGGCCTCGGAGGCGAGTCGGGATGAAGATGACCGTGCGGCGGCAGTGCCGAGGCCCCACAACGCGCGACCCCAGCAGTCCTTCACGTCGGCCGAGTCCTCCCACATCAGGTCGGCACCGAGGCGGTTCCGGATGCCGCCGTCGGCGTCCCGCGCGCTCGCGAGGAAACGTTGGTAGATGGCCGCAAGTGCGGCTGTCGCCGGATCCGGCGCCGGCTCACGAGTGGTGACGACCAGCCCGCGAGCCACGTCGTCCACGCAGTACCCGTGCTCGAGTCGTCGCTCGGTGAGCAACGCATGCTCGAAGAGACCCGTCGAGTCGCTGAGTCGCTGGAGGTGGCTGAACGAGACCCCTGAGCCGCTCCGGCCGCTCATGCGCTCATCCGGACGCTCTCCGAGTCGAGGGCCGAGGACGCGAGGTCGCGATACTGCTGGGCCACCGAGCTCCACAGCAACGATGGGCTGAGGCGATCGGCCTCGGCGGCCAGGCCTTCGGCCAGCCCGGGCTCGGTGAGCACCCTGCGCAGGGCCGCGGCGATGGCCTCCGGGTTCTGCCGCTCGACCAGGAGCCCCGCCCCGCTCGAGAGCAGCTCGACGGCGTGCGGGAAGGCGGTTGCCACCACGGGCTTGCCTGCGGTCACAGCCTCCACCAGGACGCCCGACGTCACCTGCTCGCGCGAGTCGTAGGGCAGCAGGATGACTTCGGCCTCCCGCACGAGGCGGCTCAGCTGGTGCGTCTCGAGGTACCGCGCGTCGAACGTGACTACGTCGTCGACGCTAAGTTCACGGGCCCTGGCCTCGAGTCCATGGCGATAGGCCTCCCCGTCGCGTTCGACGACCTTCGGATGGGTCTCGCCGACCACGTGGTACCTCGGGGCCGGATGGATGTCCCGCAGCTGTGCCATTGCCGAGATGCCCCACTCGATCCCCTTGCCCTCGCCCAGCAGCCCCCACGTGAGGATGATCGGCCCGTTGCTCGCGGGTCGTTGCGCGACCTGACCGCCCTCCAGCCGGGCAGTGGCCTGTCCCCCGACCCTCGGGTCGATCGCGCCGTGAGGGATGACCCTGATCTTGTCCTCGTCCACGAGATAGCGGTGGATCAGCCGCTCCTTTGCCGTCACGGTCATCGTCACGACGCTGTCCGACATGAGGATGAGCTCGTCCAGGATCGCCTTCTGGCGCAGGGTCGGCCTCACCAAGACCGTGTGCAGAACCGTGATGACCGGTCGGGTCACGGCCCGGACGACGTCCAGTACGTCCTGCCCGTCGGGTCCGCCGAAGATGCCGTACTCGTGTTGCACGACGACGACATCGAAGCCGTTGAGCCGGGCGGCCGTGGACTCGGCGCCGTCGTGGTGCCCACGGACCCACTGGTGGCGTACCTCGGGTGACCGCGGGGCGCTGGCGACGTCGACTATGTCCACGACCCCGACTACGTCTGCGGGGGAACGCAGGCTCTGCACGAGCGCTGAGGTGAACGTGGCGAGCCCGCATTGGGTCGGGGGATAAGTGCTGAGAACTCCGTATGACGTGGACACGTGGTGCCTTCCCGCTCCTTCGGCGACTGACTGACGCCGAAGACGGCCATTTCGGAAGCCGGGAGTGCGCGCGATGTGCGCCGCGGATACCCCTCCGGTGAGTGCACGGGAGCGGTTCGGTCACGACCTCATCGTCAGTGACAGGGCCCCGTCCAACCGAGGCACACCGATGATCGATCGTAACAGTCGCGCCTGTGCACTCCGGCAGACCCGGGTGGGCAGCCAACCGGGCGGACTGGTCAGAGAGCGTAGGGTCACGGGTACCGACGATGTTCACCGTACTTCGCCGTCGAACCGCCGCAGAGGGAGTCCCCTTGAGGATCGGTGTCATTGCCTCCATCGCCCACCGGCTCCCACCGCGGAGCTACGGGCCGTGGGAGCAGATCGCCTCCACACTGACCGAGGGCTTCGTCGCGCGCGGCCACGAAGTGACGCTGTTCGCGTCCGCCGACTCGGAGACGTCGGCCCGCCTGCACGGCACTGCGCCGACCGGCTATGAGGAGGACCCGAACGTGGACGCGAAGGTGTGGGAGGGTCTGCACAACGCCGCCGTCTTCGAGCGTGCAGGCGAGTTTGACGTGATCGCAAACCATTTCGACTTCATGCCACTCACCTACAGCCGGTTGGTCTCCACGCCCGTGGTCACGACGATCCACGGCTTCTCCTCACCCGAGATCGTGTCGGTCTATCGGTCATACGATGACATCGCTCACTACGTCGCGATCAGTGATGCCAACCGCCACCCCGACCTGCACTATGCCGCCACGATCCACCATGGGATCGACCTGAGCCGGTTCACCTTCGTCGCGGCGCCTGCCGACTACCTGCTCTTCCTCGGCCGGATCCACCCGGACAAGGGGACCCACCTCGCCATCGAGGTCGCCCGGCTCTCTGGGGTACCCCTTGTCATCGCCGGCATCGTCCAGGACGAGGCGTACTTCCGCGAGAGCGTGGCCCCGCACGTCGACGGTCAGAGCGTGTCTTACGTCGGGCCGGTTGGCCCACAGGAGCGAGACGCGCTTCTCGGTGGGGCACGGGGGCTGCTCCATCTCATCAGCTTCGCAGAGCCTTTCGGTCTCTCTGTCGTTGAGGCGCTCGCCGCCGGCACCCCGGTCATCGCCACACCCCTCGGGTCGATGCCGGAAATCGTCCGGGACGGCGTCACCGGCTGGCTGGTGGCGGATGCCGACCAAGCGGCCTCAGCGGTCACGCGGCTGTCGCAGATAGATCGAAGTGCCTGCCGAGCCGACGCCGTGAGTCGGTTCACCTCCGACCGGATGGTCGACGACCATCTCGCGGTGTTCGAACGGGTGGCTGCCGAAGCCTCCTGCGAGAGAGGCACACACGGTCTGTGCACGTCGGCCTGACCGCGCCGCCGGCAGGGTGTGCAGCGGGGACGGCGGCGCGCTCGCCCAACCCTGCGCGGTCAAACGCGACACGAGGCGGTCGAGGTAGGTGGGACGGTGGTTGTCGGCGCGTTTCTGCTGCTCAGATCGGCCCAGCCAGCCTTGCGTCAGCGCTCCAAGAACCTCGTGTGGCACATTGGTGGCACATCGTCTCGGCTCGATTTCGGAGGCTCCGGGGCCTTGCTGCGGTGAGGGAAAGG
>DASUQN010000496.1:0-10681 GCA_036280515.1 Intrasporangium sp.
CTGCTCAAGACGAGCGACGCGATCTCTGTGCGCAGGGTCTTTGGCGAGCCGTACGAGAAGGACGGCCTGACCATCGTCCCGGTCGCCGTGGTCGCGGGCGGCGGTGGCGGCGGCGAAGGCCATGACGAGGAGAAGCACCAAGGCGGCGAGGGAGGTGGCTTCGGCATGGCGGGCCGGCCTGCCGGCGCCTACGTCATCCGCGGGAGTGAGGTCAAGTGGGAGCCCGCCGTCGACGTCAACCGGATCGTCACCATGCTCGGCATCGTCGCCGTCGCCTACCTGCTGACCCGGCCGAGCTGGGCCAGGGCCCGGGCCAAGGCGGCGCGCCGCCACGGGTAGCAACAGGAATCCTCAGCCGGCCCGGGGCTCGATTGTCGGAGGTCGGCTCTGGGAGGATCGTCAGCGTGACGGAGACCTCCACGCAACCCCCACCGGCACGGCCACGACGACAGCGGATCGAGGACACGCTGGCGATGCTGGACCGCCACGTCGACTGCTGGGTCGCCACGAGTCACCCGGGGTCGGGCGCTCCGCAGCTCGTGCCGCTGTCCTTCGTCTGGGACGGCGAGACGGTCCTGCTCTCGACGAGCGCGTCGAGCCCGACCGGACGTGCGCTGGCTGCCACTGGCGCCGTCCGGCTCGCGTTCGGTGCGACCCGGGACGTCGTGATGGTCGACGGTGACGTCGAGGTCCTCGACGCCGTTGACCTGACGCCGGAGGAAGGGGATCGGTTCGCCGGGCGCACGGGCTTCGACCCCAGAACGCTTCGGACCCGGTATCTCTACTTCCGGGTGCGGCCGGCACGGATCCAGGCGTGGCGCGAGGAGAACGAGCTCGCGGCACGGGACCTCATGCGTGACGGGGTCTGGCTCACCGACTGACCCGCGGGGCCCGCGCTGCCGTCAGCGCAGCGTCCGGTCGAAGAGCTCGCGCAGTGCGGCGAAGTGGCGCTCCGTGGCAGCCTCGTCGTAGACGGTCGTGTCGGCCATCGTGTAGCCGTGGGCTGCGCCCTCGTAGATCTCGTTCGCCGCGGTGAGACCGGCGGTGCGCAGTGCCTCGTCGAGCCGGGCGACGGCCTCGACATCCATCGACGCGTCATGGTCCGCGTGCCCGAAGACGAACTCCGCACGGGCAGCGGCGAGCCCGAGGTGCGGGCTGTCGGCGGCATCGCTCGCGAGGCCGCCGCCGTGGAAACCACCGCATGCCGCGACGACCTCGGGGTGCGCGCACGCAGCGCGGACAGCCAGCCGCGCCCCCATGCAGTACCCGACCACACCGACAGGCGTCGACACCTCCGGACGGGAGACGAGTGCGTCGACGTAGGCGGCGATGTCGGCCAGGGCGAGCTTCGTGGTCAGGCCTGCGATCCGGGGCCGGACACCCTTGAAGAAGTCGGCGCGCTTCTCGTCGGAGTCGAGCGGTCCATCGGGCGAGGTCTCCGCAGCGGTTCCATTGCGGTAGAAGACGTTGGGCGCCAGGACGACATATCCCCACGACGCGATGCGGTCGGACATCTCGACGATCCGGGGCCGCAGCCCGATGGCATCCATCATGAGCAGGACGCCGGGCAGCGGTGCGCCCTCGTCGACGTCTGCCGGCCGAGCGAGCCACGCCTCGGCGGTCCCATCGGGGGTCCTCACCTCGATCATCACGATGGCGACCCTAGCCCGGCCAGGCGCGGCCGAGCCCTTGTGCGGCGTTGACAACCGGTGCACCATTGGGAGGAACCGGATATGTAAGCGCTTACAGGCATGACCTCCGCTCACCGTCGAGACTCGGAAGGTAGGCAGTGGCACGAACCCGGACGTCCTCCTCAAACCCGCGCGCGACGATCTACTCGGTCGCCGAGCGCGCCGGGGTCTCGATCGCCACGGTCTCCCGGGTGCTGCAGGGAGGGTCGCGCGTCGCCGCTTCGACGCGGGACAAGGTGCTCACCGCCGCCGACGAACTCGGCTACGTGCCACTGGGCGCGGCCCGCAGCCTTGCCGTCCAGCACCACGAGGCACATGGACTCGTCCTCCCCGAGCTCTCCGGCCCCTACTACGCCGAGCTGCTGATGGGCTTCGAGGCCAGGGCCGCCGAGCTCGGCCAGAGCGTCATCCTCGTTCTCGCGGACTCCAGACCGGACCTCGCCCGGGCAGTGCGCCAGCTGGCCACCCGTGTCGACGGCATCGCAGCGCTCGGGGCCACCGCCATGCCGCCGGATGTCGCCCGTGCGCTGCACGGCCGGAAGCCGGTCGTCATCATCGCGGGCGACCCCCAGGAGGGCATCGAGTCGATCGTCGCCGAGAACCGGGGGAGCGCCGAGGCCCTCACGGCTCACGTGCTCGATCACGATCGGACCAGGCTCCTCTTCGTCGGCGACCCCGACGGGGCGCCGGACACGCGTGACCGTTACGCCGGATTCGTCGCCGCACACACGGCCCGGGGACTCGAGGCACGAGACCCGGTCCGGATTCCCTTCCGCGAGCACGACGGTGAGCAGTTCGCGACCCGGTTCCTCGCCGGGGAGCACGGGGCCGATGCGCTCGTCTGCGCCAACGACGAGCTGGCGCTCTCGATCATGGTGCGGCTGCAGGCTGTCGGCCTCGACGTGCCCAAAGACGTCGCCGTCGTCGGCTGGGACGACGTCATGACCGCACGCTACGTCCGGCCCGGCCTCACCACCGTCCGGCAGCCGGTGCAGGACCTGGGGGCCCTCGCAGCCGACCGCCTCCACGACCTCATTTCCGGCTCGCAGCCGACTGGCGAGTCGCACGTCCTGCCGACCGAGCTCGTGCTGCGCGCCTCCTGTGGCTGTGACCAGACCGAAACGGCTCCCCGCCGTCCGAAAAGGGCGACGCGGGGTACGGGAACCGAGGTCTAGCGACAGGACTGCCGGAGGACACCCCACGAACGCTCACCCGACACCCCCCCGAGAAAGTGAGTTACCCGATGAGACGCACCTCAGCCATTGCTATCGCCGGCATGACGGCTCTGGCGCTGACCATGTCCGCGTGCGGACGCAGCGACAGTCCCGAGGGCCAGGCAGGCCAGACCGGAGCCGCCGTCAACACCGGAGCGGCGACCGGCACCATCACCATCTGGGCCATGGGCGCAGAGGGTGACAAGCTGCCCGAGCTCGCGAAAGAGTTCGAGTCGGCCAACCCCGGCGTGAAGATCGACGTCACCGCGATCCCCTGGGACGCCGCTCACGACAAGTTCACCACCGCCATCGCGGCCAACAAGACGCCGGACGCAGCAATGGTCGGCACCACCTGGATGGGCGAGTTCGCGGGGCTCCAGGCCCTCGACCCGACGCCGGGCTCGATCGACCAGTCGGTCTTCTTCGAGGGCGCGAACGAGACCGCCAAGGTGAACGGCACCTCCTACGGCATCCCGTGGTACGTCGAGACGCGTCTCGTCTTCTACCGCACCGACCTGGCCGAGAAGGCCGGCATCACCACGCCCCCAACCGACTGGGAGGGCCTCAAGACGATGGCCAAGGCCATGCAGGACAAGGCCGGCGCGCAGTGGGGGATCGGCCTCCAGGCTGGCGGCACGGGTTCGTGGCAGACCCTGATGCCCTTCGCGTGGTCCGCGGGCGCTGAGCTGACCAAGGACGACGGCAAGGCGTACAACTTCGACACGCCCGAGCTCTTGAAGGCCATGCAGTACTACCAGTCGTACTTCACCGACGGCATCGCCAACAAGGCGGCTCCCGCGACGCCCACGACGGAGCCGGACTTCGCCAGTGGCAAGGTCCCGATGTTCATCTCCGGCCCCTGGATGATGAAGGCGGTCGAGGACGTCGGCGGCGAGGGCTTCAAGGACAAGTACGACGTCATGCAGATTCCGGCCGACCAGGTCTCGTCGTCGTTCGTCGGCGGCTCGAACTTCGTGGTCTTCAAGAACACGAAGAACCGCGACACGGCCTGGAAGTTCATCCAGTGGCTCGCCGACCCGGCGACCCAGGTCAAGTGGTACCAGCTGTCCACCGACCTTCCCTCGGTGAAGAGTGCCTGGGAGGACCCGGCCCTCACATCCGACGAGAAGCTGGCCACCTTCGGCAAGCAGCTCGAGACCGCGAAGGCCCCGCCGTCGTTCGCGACGTGGGAAGAGGTCATCACGAGCCTCGACACCGAGCTCGAGAAGGTGACGAAGTCCGGCGCTGATCCCGCAGCGGCGCTCAAGACGGTCCAGCAGCAGGCGGACTCGATCGGCACCGGCCAGTAGGTCGTCATGGCCACCACCATCGACAGCTCGACCAGCACGCCGACTCCCTCGGGCGACGCACCTCGTCGCTCGAGGGGCGGCTCGCGGGAGGGGCGGGCGGCGTGGATCCTCGCGCTCCCGTTCTGCCTGCTCTTTCTCGTGTTCACGGCTTGGCCCATGATCCAGTCGCTCTTCATGAGCTTCACGGACACCCGGGGTCGGGACCTGCGCAGTCCGTTCGCCGTCGACTTCATCGGCCTGGACAACTACACCCGCGCCCTGTCGGACCCGCTCTTCCGCAAGTCTGCCGCCAACACGGCCTACTTCGTCATCGTCGGTGTCCCGCTGACCATCCTCCTCGGGCTGGCGGCAGCGGTCGCGCTCGACAAGGGGATCACCAAGCTGCGGTCGGTCTTCCGACTCGGTTACTACACCCCGGTCATCACGTCGATCGTGGCCGTGGCCGTCGTCTGGCGCTCCCTGCTGCAGTCCGAGGCCGGCCTGATCAACACGGCGCTGGGCTGGTTCGGGATCGACGGGCCAAACTGGCTCGGCGACCCGAACTGGTCGATGCCTTCGCTCATCCTCATGGCCGCGTGGCGCAACTTCGGGACCGGCATGATCATCTTCCTCGCCGGGCTCCAGTCCGTGCCCTGGTCCTTGCACGAGGCGGCCGCCATCGACGGCGCGAGCGCGTGGCAGCGCTTCCGCCACATCACGCTGCCCATGCTGCGCCCGACGATGCTCTTCGTCTCCGTGATCACGGCGATCGGCTACCTCCAGGTCTTTGAGGAGCCGTTTGTCATGACCCAGGGTGGACCGCTCGACAGCACGAAGACCTTGGCCTACTACACCTACGAGCAGTTCGGCTTCGGCAACTACGGCTACGCGGCGGCGATGAGCTACATCATCTTCGTCGTCATCGCCGTCGTCACGGCCATCCAGTTCCGGCTGCTGCGCGAGAGGACGTGATCCCATGGCCGACGCAGATACCAGCACCATGGTGGGCACGAGGAAGCACGGGCACTGGCTGCTCTACATCATCCTCACGGCCGCGCTCGTCCTGGTGCTCTCACCGTTCGTCTGGATGATCCTGGGCAGCTTCAAGAGCGAGGGCGAGATCAAGCAGGTGCCACCAACGTGGTGGCCGCAGGAGGCGTCCCTGGACAACTACAGGCAGCTGTTCGACCAGCTCGCGTTCGGCACCTTCTTCAAGAACTCGACGATCGTCGCGGTCGCCGTCACAGCAGGCAACCTGCTCTTCTGCTCCATGCTCGGCTACGCATTCGCGATGCTCAACTTCCGGGGCAAACGGGCACTGTTCGCCATCGTCATGGGCACCCTGATGATTCCCTTCGTCGTGACCTTCGTGCCCCTGTTCGTCCTCGTGGCCAACATCGGGCTCATCGACTCGTTGCCCGGCCTGATCCTGCCGTTGCTCGTCGGTCCCTTCGGGGTCTTCCTCATGCGGCAGTTCTTCCTGGGCATGCCCCGCGACCTGCTCGACGCCGGCCGGGTCGACGGAGCGGGCGAGCTGCGGATCTTCGCGAGGGTCTACCTGCCCCTCGCGGGGCCCGCCCTCGCGACTCTCGGCATCCTCACCTTCCTCGCCAGCTGGAACAACTTCCTCTGGCCGCTCGTCGTGGCCCAGAACGAGGAGACCTACACGCTGCCGGTTGCGCTCGCCCTCTACTCGGTGGGCCAGAACTCCACCCAGTACGGCCTGCTCCTCGCCGGGGCGACGGTCGTCGTCCTGCCCATCCTCGTCGTCTTCCTCATCTTCCAGCGGCGCTTCATCGAAGGGATCGCAACCACCGGCATCAAGTGAGCCAGACGCCTCAGCCTCAAAGGAGATTCCATGAGCACCTCCAGCACTCCGTCACGTCGCTCCCTCCTCGTCGGAGGAGCCGCCACCATCGCCGCCTTCGCGCTCAGCCCCAACCCGGCCGCCCACGCGACCGCGCGTCAAGCACCGTCCCAGCTCAGCGGCATACGCCTCATGCCGTATGCCGCTGACCCCGGTCGCGTGCGCACGTGGGCCTTGGACACGTGGCACAGTCTCGATGCCATGACCGTCAAGGCAACGGGTCTGCCGGCGGACAACATCCCCGAGTCCCTTGCGCCGGAGGACCGCTCGGGATACACCTCACCGACGAACATCGGCGGCTACATGTGGTCGACGGTCGTCGCCCGAGAGCTGGGCTTCCTCTCTCGCGGTGAGGCCACGGCCCGGCTCATCCGGACGCTCATGACGCTCCACCGCATGGAGCACCACGAGCCGAGCGGCATGTACTACAACTGGTACGACGAGGCGACCGGAGATGCCATCCGGACCTGGCCCACCACCGGTGCCGTCGTCCATCCCTTCGTCTCGAGCGTGGACAACGGATGGTTGGGTGCGGCGCTCCTGGTCGTGGCCCAAGCCGATGCGGCCGCCGCGGTGTGGGCACGTCGCATCTTCGACCGGATGCGCTGGGACGCCTTCTACAACCCGGGGGACGACCCCGCGCACCCGGTGCGGCCGGGCGGGTTGATCCATGGAGGCTTCTTCCCGTTCGACCACGACCGGCCGGGTGGCGTCTACCGCGGCACGCACATCGGCGGTGAGGACGTCTGGCTGACGACCCACCACTACGACACGACCGTGTCGGAGACCCGGATCACGAGCTACCTCGGCATCATCACGGGGCAGATCCCGCCGAAGCAGTACTTCGCGATGTGGCGCACCTTCCCTGCGACCTGCGACTGGTCCTGGCACGAGATGCAGCCGGTCGGGGTCAACCGGACCTACTACGGCATCGACGTCTACGAGGGGGCCTACACCTACCGCGGCATGCGGATCGTCCCGGGCTGGGGCGGCTCGATGTTCGAGGAGCTGATGCCCGATGTCTTCGTCCCCGAGGCCACGTGGGCACCGAACTCCTGGGGACGCAACCACCCGTTGCACGTCCGCGCCCAGCGGGAGCACGGGCTCATCGAGGCGGACTACGGCTACTGGGGCTTCAGCCCGAGCAGCGACCCCTTCGCGAACTACCGTGAGTACGGCGTCGACGCCCTCGGGATGAACCCTGATGGCTACTTCTCCGACGTGGAGAGGACCAACTTCGACATCGGATTCGGGGACTGCCGGGCGGGCACCAACCCCAACCCGAACTATGGGGATGGTGTCGTCACGCCGCACGCTGCCTTCCTGGCGATGATGCACGAGCCGGACGAGGCCTTCACCAACCTCGTGAACCTGCAGGCGGACTTCGACTCGTACGGCGCAGGCGGCTTCTTCGACGCGATCGCCGTGGGCTCGGGGACGGTGGCGCGACGGTACCTCTCCCTCGACCAGGCGATGATCATGGGGTCGATCGGCAATGTCCTGGCGAACGACGTCATTCGCCGCTACTTCTCCACGCCGGCGGTGGAGCAGGTGTTGCGACCAGTGATCGGGATCGAGGAGTTCGGCGCCAGCCCGGTCTGATCGACGACGTTCGAGCATGATCGAGCAAGGAGGTGCCTATGCAGCCGCAGCGGCTGGTGTCCGAGGACGGGGTCGAGTTCCGCGACCTCAACGGCAACGGGGAGCTCGACCCGTATGAGGATCCACGGCTGACGGTCGACGAGAGGGTCGCCGATCTCGTCGGGCGCCTCTCGCTGGAGGAGAAGGTCGGGCTGATGTTCCAGACCGTCATCGAGGCGGGCGAGGACGGCTCGGTCCTTGAGGTCCCGGGCAAGATCAGCAAGTCACCGACGAGCGTCGTCTGCCTGGAGAAGCACCTGTCGCACTTCAACGTGCACGCCCTCGAGGACGCCCGGATGGCGGCCCGCTGGTACAACAACCTTCAGGCCGTCGCGGAGGAGACGCCGCACGGGGTCCCGGTCACGATCTCCACCGACCCACGGCACGCGTTCATCGAGAACGCCGGGGTCAGCTTCGCCGCCAAGGCGTTCTCTCAGTGGCCGGAGCCCTTGGGGTTGGCGGCGCTGCGGGACGTCGAGGTGGTGCGGCGTTTTGCCGACATCGCGCGTCAGGAGTACGTCGCCGTGGGGATCCGTGCCGCGCTGCACCCGACGCTCGACCTCGCGACGGAGCCGCGCTGGGCCCGGCAGGCCGGCACGTTCGGATCGGATCCGGACCTCGTGACGGACCTGGGCGTCGCCTATCTGCGCGGGTTCCAGGGCGAGGCGCTCGGCCCCGACAGCGTCGCGTGCACGAGCAAGCACTTCCCCGGCGGCGGTCCCCAGAAGGACGGCGAGGATGCCCACTTCCCCTACGGTCGTGAGCAGGTCTACACGGGAGGGCGATTCGCCGACCACCTCAAGCCCTTCCCGGCGATCATCGCCGCCGGCACCGCAGCGATCATGCCCTACTACGGGATGCCGGTCGGGCTGGTGATCGACGGTGAGGCGATCGAGCAGGTCGGTTTCGCCTACAGCAAGCAGATCACCACGGGGCTGCTCCGGGAGCGGCTCGGCTTCGACGGCGTGGTCGTGTCGGACTGGGAGCTCATCATGGACAACCATGTGGGCGACCAGGTCCTGCCCGCGAGGGCGTGGGGCGTCGAGCGCCTCGACGCTCATGGACGCATGGAGCGTCTCCTCGATGCCGGCGTCGACCAGTTCGGCGGGGAGGAGTGTGTCGACGTGCTGCTCGACCTCTTCGCCCAGGGCCGGGTATCCGCGTCACGAATCGATGAGTCGGTCCGTCGCCTGCTGGCGGTCAAGTTCCGGCTCGGGCTCTTCGACAACCCCTTCGTCGACGAGGACACCGCGGCCGACACCGTGGGCCGCCAGGACTTCCGCGCCGCCGGTCACGAGGCGCAGGCCCGGTCGGTCACCGTCCTGCAGAACGGGCGAGCCGATGGGGTTGGTGGTCCTGGGACGGGCGAGACTCTTCGCCTCCCGATCGTTCCCGGACGCAGGGTCTACGTGGAGAACGTCTCGGCCGAGGCAGCGGCCCGCCTCGGCACGGTCGTCGACCGCCCGGAGGAGGCCGAGCTGGCCGTGGTGCGGCTCATGGCGCCCTTCGACCCACGCTCCGACCTGTTCCTCGAGTCGTGGTTCCACCAGGGTTCCCTCGACTTCCCGCCAGGTCTCGTCGTCCGGATGCAGCGGATCGCCGACCACTGCCCACTCGTGCTCGACGTCGTCCTCGACCGCCCCGCCGTGCTGACTCCGCTCCTGCCGGTCGCCTCGGTCGTGGTCGGCAGCTATGGATCCAGCGACGATGCGCTCGTGGACGCGATCACCGGCGCAATCCCGCCCGAGGGACGCCTGCCGTTCGATCTCCCGCGATCGATGGAGCAGGTCCGTCAGCATGCCGAGGACGTGCCCGGCTTCGACGACCCGCTCTTCGACTTCGGACACGGGCTGGCCATCGAGCCCCTCGGCTGACGTCCAGCGCGCTCGATTTACTGTCGCGCGACGGTCACGAGGCGCCTAGCATGTTGACAGTGACCACATTCGTTCTCGTGCCCGGTGCCGGTGGTGCAGCCTGGTACTGGCACCGCGTCGTTCCGCTCCTGACCGCGGCCGGCCACGAGGCCATCGCCCTCGAGCTGCCGGCCGACGATCCGGCGAGCGGCCTGCCCGAGTATGCGCGCATCGTCTCCGATGCGGTCGGCTCACGGCCCGACGCCGTCATCGTGGCCCAGTCCCTCGGGTCGTTCTCGGCAACCCAGGCGGCGGCCTCGGGCAAACACCCCGGCCTGCGCGGGCTCGTCTTCGTCAATGCGATGATCCCGGAGCGGGGTGAGACCGCCGGAGACTGGTGGGACCACGTCGACCACGAGGCGGCTGTGCGATCGGCCGCCGAGGCCGGTGGCTGGCCCGTGGAGTTCGACCTGGAGACCCACTTCACGCATGACGTACCGCCCGACGTCCTCGCGTCCGGAGCCGACCATCAGCGGGATGAGACCGACACCGTCTTCGCCGCACCGTGCGATTTCACCGCGTGGCCGCCCATCACCATCCGCGTCGTCGCCGGCCGGGACGACCGCTTCTTCCCCGTGGCGTTCCAGCAGTGCGTCTCGCGCAAGCGACTCGGGATCGAGGCCGACGTCCTCCCCGGCGGCCACCTCATGGCGCTCTCCCGGCCCGCTGAGCTGGCCGACTACCTGCTCGCCGTGTGATCGTCCTCCATGCCCTCCGCTGCCGACTTCAGAGCGGCAAGGCGACGATCCCAAGCAGCCGCAGACCGATCGAGCCATCGGGCTGCGTCCTGCAACGGCTGGGACTGGACCGTGTAGAGCACTTCGCGGCCCGTGCGCTCGGAGGCGACGAGTCCAGCCTCGGCAAGCAGGCGGAGGTGCTTGGCCACGGCTTGGCGGGAGATGTGGACGTCGCGCGCGATGGCGCTCGCACTCGCTCTGCCATCGCGGACGAGGACGTCGAGCACCTCCCGTCGGCTGACGTCCGCGAGGCACGCAAAGACAGCGGCCACCGTCGTCCGGGTGCTCGGGGGCTCGACCATCGCGGACGTCACACCCGCTCGAGGTGA
>DASUQN010000497.1:0-7619 GCA_036280515.1 Intrasporangium sp.
TTGAGGACCATCATCCGCCAGCCGATGCGCTGAGGCTGCTGACGTTACCTGGTTCGCGCTTGGGCCATGATGACCTCGTCAGGGCGTCAGTTCCGCATAGAATCCCGCCACGATCGGCCCGAGAAGTGCGGGGTCCGGGACATGGCCGGCGCGCTCGGCGGTGGCCCGCCGAGAGTTGGGCAGACAGGCTGCGACGGCGTCGGCCGCTGCAGCGTAGAAGTCGACGGGAAGCCCTCTGGAGTGCGGGTCGAGGCTCGCGCCGGTCGTGAGGAGCACGGGCTGAATCACCGCGGCGAGCCGTTCCGCCGGCGGGGGTCCATCGCCGATGCACGCGGCGTCGTAGCGCAGCGTCGGTGCGAGAGCCAGCAGCGTCGTCCAGACCGGTGCCGCTTCGGCGCCTGCGACCTCGTCGTCGGAGGAGCCGGCCAAGCGCATGAACAGCCGCAGCGCCTCGGCCCGGTCATTGGCCTCGAGCGCGGTGTCGAGCTCCTTGCGGTAAGCGCGCCAGCCCGCCACCATCTCGTCGTCCGTCAGGTACAGGACCTCGTGGACGACGATCCGGTCGATGGGCAGCCCTGCGGCGGCGGCTTCCAGCGCGAGCGCGCCGCCACTCGATGCGCCGAACAGATGCGCTCGACCCCCGGCCGCCTCGATGACGGCTGCGAGGTCGTCGATCTCGCGCTCCAGCGCATACGGCGCAGTGTCGCCACTGTCGCCACGCCCCCGCCGACGGTACGTGACGACAGCGAACTCATCCGCCAGCTTCGAGCCGAGGGGCAGGTTCTCGGTGCCGTCATCGAGTCCGCCGCTGACGAGGACCACTGCGGGCCCGTCGTGGCTGAGGCGGTCGTAGCCGATGTGCGTGCCATCGGCAGAGGTCACCTGCGCCATCGAGTCATCCTCCCGCATGGGGGCCGACGCAGGAAGGGCACGAACGCGCGGTCCCAGCCCAGCGGCATACGTCACATGCCGTATGCCGCTGAGCTCACCTCCAGCGCGGGTGAACTCACATGGCCGGCTGGCTCCGAGCTCGTCACGGCCTACGGGCGACGCTGAGACGTTGTCGCGCTAGGACAGCTCGTGGCAGTCTCCACCAGTCAGCTCAAGACCTCCCTGAGCAGCCCGCCCATGGCCCGCACTCCGGCGACGAGCCGGTCATCGGGGACGCCAGAGAAGCTCATCCTCGCGTGGTGCGACTCGGGACGCTCGGCAAAGAAGGGGGCGCCCGGCACGACGATGACGCCGGCCCGGGGGATGAGGAGGTCGCGCTGGAACGCTGCGACGTCAAGACGTTCCGGGAAGGTCACCCAGCTGAAGAGACCCCCTTGCGCACGGGTCCAGCTGATGCCTTCAGGGAAGTGCTCCGCGATGGCCGTGAGCATGAGGTCGCGCTTGCTCCTGTAGGTCGGCAGCATCGACGCGATGTGGCGCTCGATGTCGAAGCCGGCGAGGTAGGCCGCGGCCGCGCGCATGTTGAGGGTGCCGTTCTGGGTGTCGGCGGCGAGCTTGAGGAGGGACAGCTTCTCCAGCGCCTCTGGCGCGGCCAGAGCCCAACCGAGCCGCAGCCCGGGAGCCAGGATCTTCGAGAAGCTGCCGAGGTGGACGACGCGGCCCGTCGTGTCGAGGCTCTTGATCGACGGCACCCGCTCTCCCTCGTAGCGCAGCTCGCGATAGGGCGTGTCCTCGAGGATGACGACGTCGAACTCCTCGGCGAGCTCGATGAGCCGGCGCCGGCGCGCGAGGCTCAGCGTTCGCCCCGTGGGGTTCTGGAAGTCGGGCACGGTGTAGATGAGCTTGACCCGCTCGGTCGTGCGCAGCACCTGCTCGAGGGCGTCGGTGTCCATCCCCTCCTCATCCATGGGAACCGAGACATAACGTGGCTCGCACGGGTTGAACGCGATGAGCGCGCCGAGGAAGGTGGGCCGCTCGGTGACGATGACATCTCCCGAATCGACGAAGAGCTTGGCCGTCAGGTCGAGACCCTGCTGTCCGCCCTGGGTGATGAGGACGTCCTCGGCGGTGCACGGCATGCCGTCCGCCGTGAGCCGGGCCGCCACTTGGGCCCGCAGCTCGGGGAGGCCGTCCGAGGCGGTGTACTGCAGGGCTGACGCATTGTCCGGTGTCAGCAGGTCGTCGTAGATCTTGTGCAGCTCGCCCATGGGGAAGAGCGTCGGGTCCGGATATCCGCCCGCAAAGGACGTGATCGCGGGGTCTCCTGCGAGAGAGAGGAACTCGCGAATCGCAGACGGCTGGATGCGCTGGGCTCTTCGGGCGAAGGCGGTCATCTCTCACCTTCCTCGGTCAGAGTCGAAGGCCAAACCACCGGGGCGCCCTTGCTTCAGCATGGCCAAGTGTTCGTCGTAGTTCATGACGTCGAAGAGTGAGGTGCCATCGAGCAGCCGAGCCTGGAGGCCCTTCTCGCGTGCCTCGATCGCCTCGGCCTTCTCGACGGCCGCCGCGAACTCCTCGTCCGAGCCGACGAGGAGGCCGTCGCTGTCCCCGACGATCAGGCCGCCCGGCTCGATCCGGACGCCGGCCACGTCAAGGACGACGCCGGTCTCGGGAAGGGCCTGGGCGGCATACGCATGGGGAGCCACTCCGGTTGCCCACACGGGCATCGACAGCGTGGCGAGGGTGGCGCTGTCGCGACACCGGCCGTGGATGACGAGCGCAGCGAGGCCGCGGCATTGCGCTTCAGTGGCGAAGAGCTCGCCCGCGACTGCGCGGTCGTCACCACCAGCGTCGACGACGAGGACGTCCCCGGGGCCGGACTCGCGGAGCGCATGAATGACGGACATGAGGTCGCGGTTGGCCTTGGCGGTGACGATGCGCCCGACGGCGTGGCGACCCAGCACGAGAGGCCGGATGGTGGGTGGCAGCACCCGCAGGGTCGGAGCCGCGTCCACGAGGCTCGTCGTCGACAGGTGTCCCAAGCGGTCGAGCAGGTTCAGGGTCGTCATGCGCTCATCCTCGCGTCGTCGTCAGCTGGGTCTGGGCCGCGGCCCTGCGAGTAGCGTCTGTGACGGTCCGGGTCGACGCAACCTCGCGGCGGCGCGGCACCCACGACACCCCGGACACCGTCGCCCCGGGCAGGTGGGCGACCTACGAGCCGCGGACGAGGGACTCGACGAGATCGACGGTGACATCGTCGAGGTGCTCGACGACCGCGTCGGCAAGCGACAACGCGTCGGGAGCCGGTGGGAACGCTGGCCGCGGAACCGCGATGACGTGCATGCCCGCGCCGGACGCCGAGCGCAGTCCGTTGCTCGAGTCCTCGATCGCCACAACGGCTTCCGGCGCGACGTCGAGGTCTGTGGCCACGGCCAAGTACACCCGCGGCGAAGGCTTGCCCTCCGCCACCTCCTCCGTCGAGATGGTCACCCGGAAGCTGTCAGTGAGGTCGGCCGCCGAGAGGACGGAGTCGATGAGCCGGCGCGGCGAGGACGAGGCGAGGCCGAGCGGACACCGCTGCCCGAGTCGGCGTACGGCTTCGACCGCGCCGGGGAGGAGCGGCAGGTGCTCGCGATAGCGGTCCGCCATTCGGGCGATGACGGTCTGGGCCACGACCGCTGCCGGACCTGGTATCTCGACGGTGTCGACGAGATAGGCCGACCACTCCTGGGTGCTCATGCCCAGCATCAGGTCGGTGGCATCATCGGGCCACGGCCGGTGGTTCTCGGCGGCGAGCCCGCGGCGGATCTCGTCCCAGATGTTCTCAGAGTCGATCAGCACGCCGTCGAGATCGAGGACAACCGCCAGCACGCCGTCACTCATCTGTCTGCTCCTCGTCTGGGTGCCATTGGTCCATCCTCCGGCGCTCATCGTGCCGGTCAACAGGAATTCGACCGCATCCGGCGCCGGTGACCTCGCGCCGCCGGGGCATAGTGGGGTGATGGTCGACCGGATCGCAGTGCTGAGCGACACGCATGGGGTCCTGCCCTGTCTGGACGCTGTACTGGCCGAACCGGATGTGCAGTCTGCTGGTCTGGTTGTCGTGACCGGCGACCTTGCTGCGGGCCCACAGCCGACGCAGGTGCTCGATCGTCTCATCGGGCTCGGCGACCGCGTTCGACTGGTCCGTGGCAACGCCGACCGTGACCTGGTCACCGCCGCACGTGGAGGTCGGCTGCCAGAGGGCGCGCCGGGTGTTTGCTCCTGGGCAGCCGCGCAGCTGTCCGACGTCCACGTAGAGCTGCTGGCAGCGCTGGAGCACCCCTTGATCGTGCAGCTCGACGGTGTCGGTGAGGTGCTGTTCTGCCACGGAAGCCCACGGGATGACAACGAGGTCGTCCTGGTCGACACTCGTCCGTCACGATGGGCCGAGGTGCTCGAGGACGTTCCCGACTCTGTGCGAATCGTCTGCTCCGGGCACACGCACATGCCGTTCGCGCGGCTGGTGGACCGTCGATGGATCGTCAACAGCGGGAGCACCGGCATGCCGTACGGCAGCACGGGCGTCCCCTGGGTTCTGCTGGACGCTCGTGGCGTCCAACTACGCTCGACTCCGATCGACCCTCAGCAGGTTGCCGACGCCGTCATTGAGGCAAGCAGCTTCCCAGACGTTCAGGCCTGGGTGCAGGAGTACGTGCTGTCCCCGCACTCGGATCTTGAGGCCCTGCTGGCCTTCGCGGCTCGCGACGGACGCGCGGACAGCTGGGACGCCTGAGCGCGGACCGGTTCGTGCAGAGGTTCCCGAGCCGACCCGGTCAGTCGCGCAGGACGCGATAGGTCGCGACCACGATTCCGGTGGGCGACGTCGTGCTGGATTCCACGGCGAGGGAGATGGGAGTGCCCTCGAAGAGACGGGCTCCTCGGCCCAGGACGACCGGGATGGTGGTCAGGACGTACCTGTCGACCAGGTCTGCGGTGGCCAGGTCTCGGGCCAGGGCGCCGCTGCCGAGGACCACGAGGTCGCCGTCGCCTGCGATCTTGAGCTCGCGGACGGTGTCGGTGGCTTCGCCGGTGAGCAGTGTGGAGTTTGGGTGCGGCAACTCCTGCTGCGGCGTGCGCGACGCCACGTACTTGGGGGTGCGGGCCAGGATGTCGGCGAACGGATTGGGCTCGGGCGTGGACAGCCAATGGCCGACGAGGTCGAAGTAGGTGCGCCGACCGAACAGCAGAGCTGCGGTGTTGGCCTGTCCGCTCATGGACGCCTGCGCTGCGTCCGGGTCCTCGGCAAGACGCTGGGCAGCCCAGCCGCCGAGGTCGAAGCCATTGCGGGTGTCCTCGTCCGGTCGACCGGGGGACTGCATGACTCCGTCGAGTGAGACGTTCTCCACGACCACGAGTGAGTACATCAGCTTCCTCCCTCAGGTGGGCGGTCAAGGATAGCGGCTGGAGACCCCATGGTGTCCGGTCCGGCGCGCTCGGGCGATGACCTCATGGCGTGCTCGGGATGCGGGGTGGTTCGCACCCACAGCTCCCCGGCTGCGACGTGAAGGGCGAAGCCGACCCAGAAGCCCGCAGCGAAGGCGTCGGTGAGATCCAGCCCGGCGAGGGCGAACACCCCGATCCAGATGCGGACGGTGCCGATTCCCACGCAGACGGCGAACGCCCGGATCATCCACCTGCGGTGCCGGACGGCGTCTCCACGCCGGATCGAGACGAACGCGGTCACCAGACAGGCCATGAACCAACTGCCGAAGACCACCGTCGCGATGGCCTCCCACACCCCTCCGAAGGCGAGCGGTAGACCGAAGGCGAGCGCGAAGATCCCACTCACGAACCCGGCACTGAGCAGCACCCGGCCCAGGCGTCGGTGCACCGCGTAGTGGCGGGATCGGAACCGGTAGGAGAGCTGCAGGGGTGCCCCGAGCAGGTACACGACGCCCAGCGCGATGTGCAGGTATGCCAGAACCGGATGCTGGATGTAACGCAGGGCGAAGTCGTCTTCAGCCGGAAGCGTGCCGGCGACGAGGTGCGGGACGTCGTCCTCGAGCCGTCTTGCCACGAACACGAGGACGATCCCGAGGAGCATCGCAATCGTGAGCCCGGCGAGTCGCACTCGGCGCGGGCTCAGCCCCGACGTGGTTGCCGGGCGGCGGATGCCAGGTTCAGCAACCATCGTGACCGTCCCACTGACCCAGCGCATACCGCGTGGCTTCGCCGTCCTCGAACAACGCCCACCACCCGAAATGCTGCCGCTGCGGCGGCAACGAGAAGGTGACACCGCGTGCCGTCAGCTCTTCGTAGGTGCGCTGGATGTCGGTGCAGTTGAAGAAGAGGTCGGAGTGCGGGAGGTGGTCGGGCACCGTCCGTCGTGGCACACCGGGCTGGCGCGGGCTGAGGACCAGCAGCAGGTCCTGGTGGGGTGGTCTCACCTCGATCCAGCGCTCATCGCCGTAGGTCTCGTCGCGCGCCGGGAGGAACCCGGCCATGCGGGTCCAGAAGTCGAGAGCGGACTGTGGGTCGTCGACGGGGACAATGACCTTCGCGACATTGGTGATCACGGTTCCCCCTGTCGGGTCGGCTCGTTGGAACAACCAGTGCAGCAAGCGGGGCCGGCCGATGTCTGGCAGGAATGCGTCATCGACGTCCCGTGCGACATCGACGACGATTTCCTGCTACCCGCGCCGCAGTGCAAGGGCGGACACTGCTGTCGTGTACCAGGACTTCGAGGGCTGCGTGCGCGCCGTTCGGGCCCACGATGCCCGCTTCGACGGCTGGTTCTTCGTCGCCGTGAGCAGCACCCGGATCTACTGTCGGCCGAGCTGTCCGGCGCCGCCGTCCAAGGTCCATCACTACACCTTCTTTGCCACGGCGGCAGCGGCCCAGCGTGCCGGCTATCGCGCCTGCAAGCGGTGCCGACCGGACGCGAGCCCCGGATCACCGGAGTGGAGCATCCGCGCGGACGTGGTCGGCCGTGCCATGCGCCTGATCGCGGACGGAGTCGTCGATCGGGAGGGTGTCGGGGGCCTGACCGCCAGGTTGGGCTACAGCCAGCGCCAGCTCGAGCGTCTGCTGCTCACGGAACTCGGTGCCGGGCCGCTGGCGCTGGCACGGGCCCAGCGGGCGCAGACCGCTCGGATGCTCATCGAGTCGACCACCTTGCCGATGAGCGAGATCGCGATGGCCGCGGGCTTTGCCAGCATCCGATCCTTCAACGACACCGTGCGGTCGGTGTTCGCGATGACACCGTCGCAGCTGCGGCAGCTTGCGATCCGCGGATCGGGGGCCGCCGTCGGAGCGATCACCGTGCGTCTCCCCTTCCGCACACCACTGCCGGCAGACTGCCTGCTCGAGGACAGGGCCGCCATCGCGATTCCGGGGCTGGAGCAGGTTTCACGGCGGTCCTACCGCCGCGCTCTCCGCCTGCCGCACGGTCCGGGAATCGTGACGCTCGAGCCGCAATCTGGTCACGTCGTCTGCGTGCTGGCGATCGGTGACCTGCAGGACCTCGGGTTGGCGGTCAGCAGGTGTCGCTGGATGCTCGACCTCGATGCGGATCCCGTTGCCGCGGATGAGGTGTTGAGCCAGGACGACCGACTGGCCCCGCTGATCGCGCGTCACCCGGGCAGGCGCGTCCCCCACATCAGCGATGGCGCCGAGCTGGTGACTCGCCTGCTCCTCGGTGCGCCGTCCGCGCACGCCGCGAGGCGGCGCCTTGCCCGGCTCGTCGC
>DASUQN010000498.1:0-3566 GCA_036280515.1 Intrasporangium sp.
TGCCGGGGGCGACGGTGATCGACGACGGCGAGACCTCCGCCGTGATGCCGACGAGCCCCGTGCCGGACGCACGGTACGTCGCCGGCGCGTCGCCGACGTTGGTCACCTTGCGGGTGACCGTCTGCACCCCGGCGAGGTCGCCGATGGCGATCGACGCACCGTTGAAGTCGCTCGCGTCCGTGCTGTACCCCGCGTTGGTCAGCGCCGTGCAGGTGGCCGCCCCGACGGCGCGCGAGCTGCCGCACAGGAAGGCCAGCCAGTCGTTCCATGAGCTGTCGTAGACCAGGCCCGGGCTCGCCGCCTTGTTCGGCTCCACGTGGCCGGCGCCCTGGCGGAACGCTCGGTCGGAGGCGGTTGTGGTGTCAAGGACGTCGTAGCCCGTGGTCATGAGCGCGCTCTTGATGGCCATCGGCGACCAGCCCGGGCGCAGGTCCTTGAACAGCGCCGCGAGACCGGCGACGTGCGGCGACGACATCGATGTGCCGGAGATCTGGTTGAAGCCGTAGCCCTGGTTCGTCATCGGCGAGTAGGCCGCGAGGATGTCCTGGCCGGGCGCGATGACATCTGGCTTGAGCAGGTCGCCACCACCAGCTCGCAGCGGTCCGCGCGACGAGAAGCTGGCCGTGAACGGAGCCGGTTCCTCGGTCGTGAGCGTCGCCTTGTTGATCGTCGCCGTCGCTCCCGCCGTGGCGGCGTAGGCCTTGACCGCGGCGTGGACGTCCGCGTTGAGGTGCACTGTCGGCACGAAGTGGAAGTCGGCGTTGACGGAGTTCGTCGTCGGGTTGACGAGGACCATGCCGACACCGCCCGCCTCCTTGACGGCGAGGCTCTTGTTGGTGCGACCCGTGACGCCCCGCTCGCAGAGAACGATCTTGCCCGCGACCTTGGCCGGGTCAAGGACGTTGCCGCCGTCTGCGCTCGAGTAGCAGAGCCTCACCTGTGTCGCGTCCGCACCGGCCTTGCCGGCCGCCGTGGCGTCGATGAAGTCGGCTGAGACCGCCGCCGAGGCGAGCGACGCCCCGTTGTGGGTCGTCCCGTTGCCGAGGGTGACCGAGCCGTTGCCGCTGCGGTTGTGGGTGCCGGCCGCGACGGTCGTGACCCAAGGGGAGGGGTGCGCGACGGTCGATGCCGTCGGGCCGCTGTTGCCTGCCGAGGTGGCCACGAAGACGCCGGCGTCGGCGGCGAAGAGGAAGGCGATCTCTGCCGGGTCGGCGAAGTTAGTCTGCGAGCCGCTGATCGAGTAGTTGATCACGTCGACACCGTCCGCGACCGCTTGGTCGATCGCGGCAACCAGGTCGGACGAGGTCCCGCCGGCCGTGTCGCCCGACTGCGTGGACCACAGCGCCTTGTAGGCGGCGACGCGGGCGCGCGGCGCGATGCCGCTGATGCCGTTGGGCGCCACCGCGGCGCCCAGACCGTCCACGGGCACGTTGTGGTTGCCGCCAGCGGTGCTGGCGGTGTGGGTGCCGTGACCGTTGTAGTCACGGGCGGAGTTGAACTCCCACGGACGTTCGGCGTCGATGGCTGCGTTGCCGCCCTGCCCCTGGTTGAAGTACCGGGCGGAGATCAGTTTCTGGTTGCAGTCGCTGCCGTCCCATTGCTCGGCCTCCGCACACTTGCCCTGGAAGCCCTGTGGCAACTTCAGGTAAGCACGCCGGGCACCGGGCGCAAATGACGGTTTGCCCGTGGCGTCTACGCGGTCGGCGAAGGAGAGTGACTCGGGCCAGATGCCGGAGTCGATGATGCCGATGACGATGTCCTCGCCGGCGCTCTTCGTGCCGCCGAGCTGGTCCCAGAGCCCGCCCTCGTCGGTGAGCCCGAGGAACTCCGGCGTCGTCGACGTGTCGATGGAGTAGGTCTGCTGCTTGGTCACGGCGAGGACGCCGGAGACGTTGCTCAGCTTCTTTGCCTGGTCGGACGTCAGACGGGCGGCGAAGCCGTTGTAGGTGTAGGCGTAGTCATAGAGCTTCGACGATGCGCCGACCTTGCCGAGCGCCGCGTTGTGCGTGCTCTTGAGCCGGTCGACATACTTGGTCACGGCCGAGGACGCTGGGTTGACCTTCTGGCCCTTGGCGGGCTTGGTCGCCTGGTAACCGGCGATCGTGCCGTCATAGGCGACGACCGGCAGGTCGGCCATCTGGACGACATAGATGCCGTCCGTGAACGATGCGTCCGTCTGGGTCACTGCCGCGTCGGCGGAACCCGGGCCCGCCAGCGCGAGCGCAACGGGCACGGCAGCGACCGCGCCCATCATCCTTCGCTTCATGTCTCTCCTGTCGAGGGATCCCTCAAGCGGCGCGGGTGGGCTCTGCGCCGAACCGAACGATAGCCACGACGAGCGACAAGCGGGAGGGGAACGGAGGAATTTGGGTGGATTGCTCCCGATTCCGCCGCACCGTGAACGCTCCTCACCCTCCGGCGCGGCGCGACAGCGTCAGGTCGAGCAGGGCGATGGCACCACGCTTGTCGAGCGGTTCATTGCCGCTGCCGCACTTCGGGGACTGGATGCAGGACGGGCATCCGGTGGAGCATTCGCACGCGGCGATCGCGTCGCGCGTCGCGGTGAGCCACTCGCGGACCCGCCGGTAGCCGCGCTCCGAGAAACCCGCACCGCCCGGATGGCCGTCGTAGATGAGAATGGTCGGCAGGCCGGTGTCCGGGTGCAGGGCGGTGGACACGCCGCCGATGTCCCATCGGTCGGCCGTGGCGAAGAGCGGCAGCATCCCGATGGCGGCGTGCTCGGCCGCGTGGGCCGCGCCGGGGATGTCGGCCTCCTCGACACCTGCGGCCGCGAGCGCGTCCACCGGCAACGTCCACCACATCGCCTTGGTCGCGAGGGAGCGGGGCGGCAGGTCGAGCGGGTGCTCGCCGAGGACCTCCCCGCCCGGGAGCCGTCGCAGGAACGAGACGACCTGGTGCGTGACGGTCACGTGGCCGAAGGAGCACCGGAGGGGGCCCCAGTCGACGCCCTCGAGCTCGCGGACGATCGCGAACTCGCTCACCGACTGGGCCTGCGTGGACCACCCCGGGTCGCCGCGGACGGCAAAGGCGGTGGCGTCGTCGAGGTCGAGCTCCGTGACGACCCAGCTCTGGCCCTGGTGGAGATGGACCGCGCCGGTGTGGACCTGGGCGTGGGCCGAGGCCTCGTCGACGGTCCCGACGACGCGCCCGGTCCGGGTCTCGACGATGCGGACCGGTTCGCCGGCTCCACGCAGGGACAGATGGTCGGAGGGGCGGTCCTCGCGGCCCCAGAACCAGCCGCGGGGCCGCTTCTTGAGGATGCCCTTGGCGACGAGGGCATCGAGGAGCGGTCCGGTCTCGGGACCGAAGAGCTCGAAGTCCGCCTCCGTCAGGGGCAGCTCCGCGGCCGCCGCCGCGAGATGGGGCCCGAGGACGTGGGGATTGTCGGGGTCGACAACGGCCGCCTCGACGCCGCGGCCGAAGATGCTCTCGGGATGATGGACGACGAACGTGTCGAGCGGGTCGTCCGCAGCGACGAGCACGGCCAGCGAGCCCTGTCCCGTCCGGCCCGCCCGTCCGGCCTGCTGCCACAGCGATGCCAGCGT
>DASUQN010000499.1:0-4044 GCA_036280515.1 Intrasporangium sp.
GTCACGGCGCCCTCCGGCGGGTACACGCAGACCTCCTACGACAGGGCGGGTCGGCGGATCTCCGTCACGAGGAACCTTGGCCCGGGCGCAGGGCACGATCCGACCGCCACCTGGAGCTACGGCTACGACGACGCCGGTCACCTGCTCACCGAGACGCTGCCTCGGGTCCTCGATCCCGGGACGGGGCAGCTCGCAACGCCCTCGATCCAGCACACCTGGGACTGGCTGGATGATGAGACCCAGCGGACCGACGTCCGGGGCAAGACTTGGACGTACCTCTACGACGCGCTCAGCCGCCTGATCCGCACCACCAGCCCCTCAGGATTGGTCACCGAGACGGTGTATCGGCTCTCCAGCGCCGGCGCCTACGCGCACAGGGTGACGACCCTGACGCCGCCGGGCGCCACAGGCGGCGTGCCGACCATGTCCACCCGCGACGTCCTCGGGCGCGAGACGCAGGCAAAGACCGGGACGCTCGACGCCACGACGTTCGTCTACGACGGGCTCGACCGACTGACCCAGACGATCGATCCCGCCTCGGTCGTCACCAACTTCACCTACAACGCGTATGGGCAGACCAAGACCCGGACCGACTTCGCGACCAGCACGACGCCCGCGACGACGACCTTCACCTTCGATCCCGCCGGCCGGCTGGAGACCGAGGACGGGCCGCGCACCGGTGTCACCGACTCGCTGTCCTACGACTACGACCTCGCCGGCAGGCTCACCTCGGCGACGCAGAACGGGATCACGCTTCCGGGTGGTAGCACCGGGGTCACGACCACGTACCTGTGGGACGACGCGGGCGAGCGCGTGCGCATCTCCCAGCCGCTCACCTCGACGCTGACGCAGATCCGCGACTGGACGTATGACGCCTCCGGGCGGATGGCGAGCTACGCCGATCCCAAGGGGACCACCGCCTACACGTATGGACCGGGCGACCTCCTCGAGGAGGTCTCGGACCCGCGCGGTTTCACGCTGCGCTTCGAGTACGACAACCTCGGCAGGCGCACCCGCCGCTACCGGGCCGGTCCGTCCGACGACCAGACCTATACCTACGACCAGGCAGGCAACCTGCTCACGGCGAGCGCGGCTGGCGGTCCGACGATCCGAGCGGACTACGACAACGACGGCAGGCTCCACAACGTCTACCAGGGGACCTATCCGACCCCGACGACGACCTATGCCTACGACGCCACGACGGGAAGGCTCGCCTCGATCGCCGATCCGGCCGGGACGACGACGTTCTCCCTCTACGACGCGAACGGGCTGCTCAAGCAGATCACCGACCCATTCAGCTCCACCAAGGTGATCTACACCTACGACACCGAGGGGCGCATCACCAAGCGAACCGACGGCGGGAACCTTTGCACGACGCAGACCTACGAGTCGCTCACCGGCCGCCTCGATACCCGGACGATCAGGTCCGGCGGGGCCGCGTGCAACGGCACCGTACGCGCGAGCTTCAACCTTGACTACGACCTGGCCTCCAACGTCACCCGGCGGGTCGAGACCGTGACCGGCAACACCTTCGGCGGCACCTACGACTACACCTACGACGGGTCGAATCGCCTGGCGACCGTGGTGGCCCCGGCGGCCTTCGGCTCTCGGACCTACGGCTACGACGGGGGAGGGAACCGTAACTCGGTGCAGCTGAACTCGGATCCCGCGATCACCACGACCTATGACGCCGCCGGCCTTCCCACGTCCTCGTCGGACGGCACCACCTATGCGCACGACGCCGTCGGCAACTTGACCGCGATCGACCGTGCGGGATCCTCGAACGACTGGCTGTTCGCCTATAGCTCGTGGAACCAGCTCACGACTGCGGAGCGCTCAGCGGGCAGCTCTGATGTCACCTATGTGCTCGACGCGTTGGACCGGGTGCTCTCGCGGAGCTCGACCGGTGCCACCGCCACCTACACATATCAAGGGGCAGGAGAAACCATCGCCAAGTCCGAGGTGGCCGGCTCGACGACCTTGTATGCGCACACCCCCGGTGGGCCGCTCGCACAGAAGATCGGGAGCACCACTCGCTACTATCTGCGGGACCTCCACGGCGACCTCGTCGGGTTCTCGGATACGGCCGGGGCGCTCCAGGGCACGGCGCTGTACGACCCGTGGGGCGAGCTTCTGTCGGGGACCGGCGACATGGCCACCGTGCCGACGAACGGGGCCTTCCGGTTCCAGTCCGACCTCACCGACGCGGCCACCGGGCAGGTCGACATGGGAGTGAGGCTGTATGAGCCGGTTCTCGGGCGGTTCAGCTCCCGCGACCTGTTGCTGGGTGAGCCAACAAATCCCCTGAGCCTGAACCAGTACGTCTACGGACTCGCGCGCCCGGTCACGTACGACGACCCGACGGGGTTGTGCGCCGACCCGGATGTCTGTCCTCCTCAGGTCGGCTTCGGTACGACTAAGACGCACAGCCACGAGTTCGTTGAACAGATAGATCAAGCGGGTGATGAGTTCGAGGCCTCCCAGGAGGAGTACGAACCGCCTCCGCCGCCTCCGCGGCTTGAGGTCTCACGCGCTTCCGTCTACTACCAGGTCCTTCGGAATCCGGAGGCGTCAGATGCCCAGCGCAGGATGGCAGCGAATGCCCTGATCTCCTACTACGGGACGGAGGGCGAGGACATCCTCCTGAACTGGCTCGAGTCGGAGCGTCTCGGAGCCGAGACGTCCATATGGTCTCAAGTCACGAATCACCCAATCGCAAGTTGGAAGGCGGGCCCACTGGCTCCGAAGATCGTTGGAGGTGTGCTGATTGCGATAGGTGGCGGGGGACTGCTCTGTGCTGCCACCGTTGAAGCCTGCGCGCTTCTGACATTCAAGGTGGGTGTTCATTTGGATCATCTTCACGATGGCCAATACCACGTTCAGATCAATTGGTGGCTTCGAGGTGTCAAGGACAGCGGTGGGGTTTGGCGACCATTTCGCTGGGGGCCGTGACCTATCGGAGGCTTGCGTGAGTACGGATGTGCACCAACTCGTCGATGGAGAAGTTGCGCGTCTGCGCTTCCTTGCGTTTGATCAACTCCTTCGATTCATGAAGCCGCTCCATACGACGGTGCATTCGGATAAGGGCGACGAGTATGACCTGGAAGTCCAATCCTTCTGGGATGATCGCGACGAGCAGAACCTTCGCGTCGTCGTTTCAGCGTTTAGAAGGGGTCGCGATAGGAAGAGATGGATGCCTCAGCGCGCCGACGCTGTCGCGAGTTTCATCGTTGCTTCTGACGGACGGTTCATCGGCGAGTGAGGGTTCACTCTCATCAGTCCAAACTGTCGCCATGCTGAGAAGGAGTGGGGGGTGCTCGAACGTGGTGCGGAGCGGCTGGAATCGCTTTCGGGGGGAGGTCTCTGATGCCCGTTGCGCTCCAAGCGCGCGGGTCAATTGCCGGAAGGCTCCTCGCCCGCGCCCCGACGACTTGAGAACAGTGTCCCGAGTCAACTTTCTTGGACACTTGCTGCTTGAATTGGGTGGCTTCAGCGAGGTGGGCGACCAGCGGAGGCAGAATGCCAAGCGCCTCGTGCGGACTGATCCGGTTGATGGGCAGGTACCGCCGGAGCCGGGGGCGGGACGGAAGGCGCTTCTTTCGCGCGGCCCCACGACCTATCCCTCCGGAGGTGACGGAACGTCACCGCCCGAGTGAGCGCCCGACGGACCGCTCGGGGCCCCGGCTCGGCTGGACCCGGAGGCTGCGAGAGCCCGTTCGGGCGACGACATGAATCCTTTACACTGCGGCCTGGTCCTGGAGCGCCCGAAGGAAGGGCAGCTGGTTCACACATCGTCCAGCCAGGTCCACCCTCGGTCGCAGGTCCGGCGGCCTGCGATGGCCCATCGCGTGCTCGAACGCGCTCGCGAGCCGGATCAACGTGCGCTCGGTCCACGGTCTGCCCATGAACGAGATCCCGAGCGGAAGGTCGAACGCGAACCCGGCCGGCACGGTCACTTTCGGGTAGCCCGCAACCGCCGGAGGCGTCGAGTTGCCGCCGACATGGTGGTCGCCGTTCGCGTAGTCGGTCAGCCACGCCGGCGCG
>DASUQN010000500.1:0-3449 GCA_036280515.1 Intrasporangium sp.
GAACGCTCATGATGGCCTCCCGAGCCAAGTCTACGAGCCACGTCGCAACGCTGCCTGCCACGAGGAGCAAGCCCAGCGGCATACGGCATGGGCTGTTGACGTCAGAAACCGAGCCGCTGCAGCTGTTTCGGGTCGCGCTGCCAGTCCTTGGCCACCTTGACGTGGAGGTCGAGGAAGACCTTCTGGCCGAGCAGCGCCTCGATAGCCTTGCGTGAGTTCGTGCCGACCTCGCGCAGGCGCGAGCCGCCGCGGCCGATGACGATGGCCTTCTGACTGGGCCGCTCGACGAAGACGTTGACGCGCACGTCGAGCAGCGGGCTCTCTTCCGGACGTCCCTCGCGCGGCACCATCTCCTCCACGACGACCGCCAGCGAGTGCGGCAGCTCGTCGCGCACACCCTCGAGGGCTGCCTCGCGGACGAGCTCGGCGATCATGACCGCCTCCGGCTCGTCGGTGAGGACACCGTCCGGGTAGAGCTGCGGCGACTCCGGTAGGTAGGACGACAGGACGTCGCGCACCTCCTCGACCTGCTCGCCCGACACGGCCGAGCACGGGATGATCGCGTCCCAGTCCCCCAGCTGGTCGATCCCAATCAGGTGCTCGGCCACGCGCTCCCGGTCGACGGCGTCGGCCTTCGTGGCGATGGCGACGACGGGGCGGCGACGGACGCGACGGAGCTCCGCGAGCTCGTTGGCGATGAACGTGTCGCCCGGGCCGATCCGCTGGTCGGCGGGCAGGCAGAAGCCGATGACGTCGACCTCGAGGAGCGTCTCGCGGACGAGGTCGTTGAGCCGCTCCCCGAGCAGCGTGCGCGGCTTGTGAAGGCCCGGGGTGTCCACGAGGATCAGCTGGGCCGACGGTGTCGTCGCGACACCCCGGATCGTGTGCCGGGTCGTCTGCGGCTTCGAGCTCGTGATGGCGACCTTCTGCCCGACGAGGGCGTTGGTCAGGGTCGACTTGCCGGCGTTGGGCCGGCCGATGAGACAGGCGAACCCAGCCCGGTAGCCCTCCTTGGAGTCGGGAGCCGAGCTACCTCCGCTCGTCCACCCTCCGTCAGGATCGTGAGTGCCCATGGGCGTCCTCCGTCTCGGGCGCCAAGGCGGCCTCGGCCTCCTCGGCCTCGGCGCGGTGGACGATGACCGACGCCACCCGGTGACGGCGGCCCGCCATCCGCTCGGCCGTCAGGGTGAGGCCGGACACGGTGCCGGACGAGCCGACGATGGGCACCCGTCCGATGACCTTGGTGAGGAGGCCACCGACGGTGTCGACGTCCTCCTCGTCGATCGTCACGTCGAAGATCTCGGCGAGGTCGTCGATGTCCAGCGACGCCGGCACGCGCAGGGTCCCGTCCTCGAGGGCCTCCACCCCGGGCGACTCGCGATCGTGCTCGTCCGCGATCTCGCCGACGATCTCCTCGATGATGTCCTCGATCGTGATGAGGCCGGCGGTGCCGCCGTACTCGTCCACGACGATGGCGAAGTGGTTCTGCTCGCGCTGCATCTCCCGAAGGAGGTCATCGACGGGCTTGCTCTCGGGAATGAAGTGCATCGGCCGCATCACGACGGTCACCGGGTGGCGGGCGTCCTCCGGCGCGGCGTTGAGCCGGCGCGCGACGTCCTTGAAGTAGAGCAGGCCGAGGATGTCGTCCGTGTCCTCCCCCACGACGGGGATGCGGGAGAACCCGGACCGCAGGAACAGTGACATCGCGCTGCGCAACCGCTTGTCGTGCTCTATGACGACCATGTCGGTGCGCGGGACCATGACGGCACGCGCCACCGTGTCACCGAGCTCGAAGACGGAGTGGATCATCTCGCGCTCCTCGGCCTCGATGACCTCCGACTCCCCGGCCATGTCGAGGAGGTCGCGCAGCTCCGACTCGGTCTGGAACGGGCCGTCGCGGTAGCCCTTGCCGGGGGTCACGGCGTTGCCGAGGACGACGAGGAGCCGGGCCAGTGGGCCGAGCACGCGGTGCAGGCCCACCGCGAACGGCGCGCTCCACAGCGCGACGGCCTCGAAGTTCTGCCGCCCGAGGGTGCGCGGGGAGACGCCGACGATGACAAATGAGACGACCGCCATGATCGCGATGCTCAGGAGCAGCGCCTTGACCGTCGAGTCCACTGCCTCGGCCACGGCGAGGGTGATGAGGACGGCCGTGGTTGCCTCTGCCACGACGCGGACGAACGCGATGACCGAGATGTAGGGCGGCGACTCCGCGACGACCGTCAGGAGGGACTTCGCGCCGGAGCGGCCCTCGTCGTAGAGCTCTTGGGCGCGGACCCGCGACATCCGGAAGATGGCGGCCTCGGCGGCCGACAGGAGGAAGGCGATGACGATGCTGACGAGGGCCGGAATGACCAGTTGGGGGAACATCGGGCTGGGGCCTCAGTCGACCGGTCTGTTGCGGGTGGCCAGGTAGGTCAGCAGGAGCTGCCGCTGGAGCTCGAACATCTCGCGCTCCTCCTCCGGCTCGGCGTGGTCGTAGCCGAGCAGGTGCAGGATCCCGTGCGTCGTCAGCAGGAGCATCTCCTCGATCGGCGCGTGCCCCGCCTCGCCGGCCTGACGCGCGGCCACCGACGGGCAGAGCACGATGTCCCCGAGGGTCCCCTCCTCGGGCTCGTGCCCCTCCTTGCCCGGTCGCAGCTCGTCCATGGGGAAGCTCATGACGTCGGTCGGCCCGGGGAGGTCCATCCACTGCTCGTGGAGCACTTCCATGGCCGGCTCGTCGACGAGCTTGATGCAGAGGTCGGCCTGCGGGTGCACGCGCATCTGTTCCATGACGTACCGGGCACAGGCGAGCAGCTCGAGCTCGTCGACCGCTTCGTCGGTCTCGTTGAGGACGTCGATGCTCATGCCAGGTCCTCGTGAGCCGACGAGGACTGCGCCGGCGACGATGCCGTATGCCGCTGGGCTCGCCTCCGCTCGCCGGCCGGCTTTGCGTCCGCCTCCTTCGACGCACGGGTGGCGCGGCGCCGCGCGCGGGCGTCCTCCCTGTCGTAGGCGTCGACGATGGCACTGACGAGCCGATGCCGGACGACGTCGTTGGAGGTCAGCTCGGTGAAGTGGATGTCGTCGATGTCGCCGAGGATGTCGCGCACCACCCGGAGTCCGGACCGGGTCCCTCCCGGCAGGTCGACCTGGGTGACGTCACCGGTGACGACCATCTTGGAGCCGAAGCCCAGCCGGGTCAGGAACATCTTCATCTGCTCCATCGACGTGTTCTGGGCCTCGTCGAGGATGATGAACGCGGAGTTGAGCGTGTTGTGGGTGACGAGGAAGTCGTCGGTGACGTAGAGAGAGTCCTCCGACGCGACCTGGATGCACTGCACCTCCTGGACCCCGACGTACTCGATCGACTCGATGTGTCTCATGGGCCGCCCACCGCCCGTAACGTCGAAGCGATCGCGCTTCCGCATCATGCGAAATGGTGGGATACCGACGGGAAGCCGGAT
>DASUQN010000501.1:0-4800 GCA_036280515.1 Intrasporangium sp.
GGCGGAAGCGCCCCAGGGTCACGTGTGGGTGGAAGCGGGTGCCGCCCGGCGAGACCCCGGCCCCGTTGCATGCCGTCCGTATGCCGCTCGCGAGCTTCCCCAGGTCCCCGCGGAGCTGCTCCACGCCGGTATAGAGCACGCGGGCCGCGTAGGGATTGGGGAAGGCCCCGGCTCCGGCGAGGCGCAGCACGGGCGCGTGGTGGCGGGCCGCCGTGACCTCGACCGCAGCGGTCAGGTCGTCCAGGCGCCAGTCCGGAACGTCCGCGAGGAAGGCCAGGGTGACGTGCCACTGGTGCCGGTCGGTCCAGCGCAGGTCGGAGCCGCCCTCCTCGTCGGCGAGCCGACGCGGCTCGACGTGGCTCGCGAGGTCGTCAAGGACCTCGTCGGGCGGCACGATGGCGACGAAGAGGCGCATGTGTCCGGGTCGTCGGCTACTTCTCACGCCCGGAGCGATCGAGGAGGATCGCGATGACCCCGGCTATCCCGGCCCCGACGAAGGCGCCGACCGCGGCGAGGAACGCCACCGCGGTGCCCATGGAGTACTGCATCGTCTCGTTGTAGCTCGGGCCGCCCGGCTCGCGGAGGCCGAACCAGATGCCCACGGCCAGTCCGAGGAACGCACCCGTGAGCAGGAAGCGCTTGTAGTTGGGAATGCGGGCCGGCTGCGGAGTCACGCTCCCAGCCTAGGCGAGGGCGCGCAGTGTCCCCGAAGCGGGCCATGACCATACTGGCGTGATGGACGATGCCGCGATTGCCCGGTGGCGACTGTCGAACCAGCTCCTCACCGCGCCCCACGCCGGCTCGGCGAGCACGGTTCTGGACACGCTGCTCGCCGTGCAGGCCGAGAACCCGAGCCAGTCCACGTGGGCCGTGGCCGCCCGGACCACGTCGCCCGACCCCAGTGATCTCGCCGCTCTCCTCGCCTCCGGGGACGTGGTCCGCACACACGTGCTGCGCCCCACCTGGCACTACGCCGCACGCGTCGACATCGACTGGTTGCTTGCCCTGACCGGCCCACGCCTGTTCAAGGTCGTCGACGGCCAGCTGCTGGGTGACCTTGGCCTGACGACACATGACGTCGGGGAGCTCGCCGACGCCGCACTGGGCTTCTTGACGGCGACCCCGGATCGGACGCGCGAGGAGGTGGCCGCGGCGTTGCGCACCAGGCTGCCGCATCTGGCGCAGCGAGTCAGCGGTCGCATGGTGATGCTGCTAATGGCGCACCTCGAGCTGAACCGCCTCGCCATCAGCGGCCGACCCCGAGAGGGTGAGCACACCTACGCCACCTACGCCGACCGCGTCGGTTCCCGCGTCGAGCCGGAGGCATTCGATCGAGATGCGGCACTGGCCCAGCTCGCCCTGCGCTACTTCACCGGTCACGGGCCCGCGACGGTGAAGGACCTCGCCTACTGGGCAACAGTGACCGTCACCGACGTCGGGCGCGGGCTCGACACCGTCCGGGATCAGCTGGACTGCTTCGAGCACGACGGACGCACGTACTGGCACGCACCGGGCGAACCGCCCAGCGATCCCGGCCAGCCCCCTGCTCACCTGCTGCAACTGCTCGACGAGACCTACCGCGGCTACCAGGACTCGCGCTGGGTGCTCGATGCCCGCGGTGTCGTGCCGAGGCAGCGGGAGAGCACGATCGGGATGGCGCTGGTCGACGCACAGCTCGTCGCCGGGATGAAGCGCACGGTCACACCGACGCGCGTGCAGTTCGAGCTGTCGCCCCATCGCCCCCTCTCGGCTCGCGAGTTGCGGGTGCTGAATGAGGCGGCCGCACGCTACGGCGAGTTCCTCGGCCTGCCCGCGACGATTCGCCCGCACCACCAGTAGGCCACACGGGGAGCCGGTTCAGCGCAGGAAGAGGGCACGCAGTCGGCTGGCGGTGAACCAGACGCCCAGCAAGGACATGACGACGAAGTAGAGGGCATGCCCGGCGGTGGCCGCCTCCAGGTGCCCCACCGCGAGATGGCGCATCAGCTCGACACCGTGCCACAGGGGCATCGCCTGGACGAACCACTGGATCGCTGTCGGGAAGACCTCGATGGGGAAGAGCGTGGCCGAGAAGAGGAACATCGGCAGGAGCGCGATCTGCACCAGGTCCATCTGCTGGAAGCTCTTCAGGTAGCTCGTCACGGCCATGCCGAGGCTGGCGAATCCGACGGCGATGAGGATGGCGACCGGGATCATCAGCACCGCCCACGGCGAGCTCACCAGGCCCATGACGAGCATGACGACCATGAAGCCGACGGCGTAGAGGAAGCCGCGGAAGAGCGCGATGAAGATCTCGCCCATGGCCACGTCCATGGGGCCGAGGGAGGTCTGGAGCATCGCCTGGTAGAGCCGGGCGAAGCGCAGCTTGAAGAACACGTTCCACGTCGAGTCGTAGATCGCCCCGTTCATCGCAGAGGTCGCGAGCAGGGCCGGAGCGATGAAGGCGGCGTACTCGATCGGTTGGCCGTTCGGTCCAGTGACCGTGCCGACGAGACCGCCGAGCCCGAAGCCCATGGCGAGCAGGTAGAACACCGGCTCGAAGAACCCCGAGACGATGACGGCCCAGTTCTGGCCCTTCATGACCCGGAAGCCGCGCTCGATGACCGCCTTCGCGTTGCGGCCGTAGAGCCCGTCGAGCCGGGCCGCGTAGCGGTCCCGAGCCTCCGCGGTCATCGGCCCAGCCTCCTCGCGTAGATCCGTCGCCCCATCGCCACGCCGACCCCGGTCATGGCGACGAGCACGGCGACGTGCGTGACCGTCAGCCACAGCGGCTCGACCGCTCCGTAGGTCGCCTGACGGGCCAGCTGCGTGCCGTGCCAGACGGGCGAGACCCACCCGATCCACTGGAGCGCCACCGGCATCACCGAGAGCGGGAAGAAGGTGCCGGCGAACAGGAACATCGGCATGATGACGAAGCGCTGGACGAAGGCGAACTGGTAGCCCTCGTCCTCCAAGCTCGCGGCGAAGGCCTGCAGGGGCGCGCCGAAGGCCGCGGCAGTGAGGACCGCGATCGGGATGCAGAGCCACGACCACCCGCTCGGCGCCGCGTCGAAGAGCACCAGGAAGCCCAGGAAGATCACGGCCTGAACGACGAAGCGGATCATGACGCCGACGAGCTGGCCGACCGCGATCTGCTCCGGCGTGAGGGGCGTGGCGTGCGGCCCGTAGTACAGGCGCTGCCACTTGAAGCCGGCCATGACCGGGTAGGTCAGCTCGCCGCCCACTGACATGACGACGGTGCTGACGAGCAGGGCCGGCCCGACGAAAACGAGGTACGGGACGCCGTCCACAGACCCGGCCCCGCTGTCGACGAGGTTGCCCAGGCCGAGACCGAGGGCCGCGAGGTAGAGCAGCGGCATGAGGACCATGTAGACGAGCAGGGAGACGGCCCAGGCCTTCGACCCGAGCAGCCACCCCTCGACGTAGAACCACCACCCCCAGCGCCGGGCACGTCGGGCCAGGACCTCGGGGGCAGGGACGCGCCCCGATGCGGCGAGTCGGCCGAGGTCCGCGATCGCAGTGTGCTCAGTCAACGAGGCTCCGACCCGTCAGGCGCAGGAAGACGTCCTCCAGCGACGACCGGCGCACGAGCGAGGTGATCGGGCTGAGGCCCCGCGCGGCCACTGCCTCGAGGGCAGCCTCGCCGTCCTCGGCATAGACGAGGATCCGGTCGGGCAGGACCTCGATGCGGCTGCCGATGTCCTCGAGCTGCGCGACCACTGCAGCGTTGCGGTCGGCCCCGAAGCGGACCTCGAGCACCTCCCGCGTCGAGTGCTCGCGGATCAGCTGGCGCGGCGTGCCCTCGGCCATGATCCGGCCCCGGTCGATGACGACGAGCCGGTCACACAGCTGCTCGGCCTCGTCCATGAAGTGGGTCGTCACGACGAGCGTGACGCCGACCTCCTTGAGCCGGAAGAGCCGGTCCCAGAGCACGTGCCGGGCCTGCGGGTCGAGGCCGGTCGTCGGCTCGTCGAGGAGCAGCACCTTCGGCTCGTTGACGAGCGACCGGGCGATGGTGAGCCGTCGCTTCATGCCGCCCGAGAGCGCACCGACCTTCTCCTTGCCGCGGTCGGTCAGCTGCGCGAAGTCGAGCAGCTCATCGGCCTTGGCACGCAGGTACGAGTACGGCAGCCCGAAGTAGCGGCCGTACATGATGAGGTTGTCGCGGACGGACAGCTCCTCGTCGAGGTTGTCCTGCTGCGGGACGACCCCGAGATGGGCCCGCACCTCCGGACCGCGCTCGGCCGGGTCGAGCCCGGCGACGCTCATCGTGCCGCCGGTCCGCTGGAGCGTGCCGCCGATCATCCGCATCGTCGTCGACTTCCCCGCCCCGTTGGGGCCGAGCAGCCCGAAGGACTCACCGCGCGCGATCTGGAAGTCGATGCCGTCGACGGCCCGGTTGTCTCCGTAGACCTTCGTCAACCCGCGGGCGACGACGACCGGCTCGGGCGGCCCACCGTCCCTGGACAGATCGCCGAGGGCGTCGACTGGAGTATGGCTCGTCACTGTTGTCAGTTTGCCGAGGTCACCCACGCGGTTCAATCGATTTGCCCGACGCCGGAGTCCAAGGGAACCAGCGGCAGCAGGCCCTCGAGATGGGCCCGCTGCCCACTCGCCCGGACCCGGCCCGACTCCACGGCCTCCCGCCACGACAGCTGACCCGTCACCAGGGCGAGCCACGTCCCGGCGTCTGTCTCGATGACATTCGGCGGTGTTCCCCGACGATGGACCGGCCCCTCGACGCACTGGGCCGCGCCGTAGGGCGGCACCCGCACCTCGACGGTGCGCCCCGGAGCGACG